>NZ_JBYCKL010000058.1:0-46707 GCF_057473365.1 Halomonas sp. TH-94 | reverse complement strand
TCGACCTTCACCTTGGGCAGGAAGTCGACGACGTATTCGGCACCGCGGTAGAGCTCCGTGTGGCCTTTCTGGCGACCGAAGCCCTTAACTTCGGTCACGGTGATGCCCTGAACGCCGTTGTCGGCCAAGGCTTCGCGCACGTCGTCGAGCTTGAACGGCTTGATGATGGCGGTAATGAGCTTCATCGCGTCTCTCCCTGCTGAAATGGTGGCGGCGGGGGTCGCCTGCCGGCTGTACGCCTCCTTATGCTCGGATCGTGCCAAAGCGGATTTTTATTTCTCACAAACAGTCGGTTGCGATTTATTACAAGCATGCCTTGCGCCGCGATGGCGCAGGGTGGCGAAGCGTTGCGCACCATTTTGGTGCTCGCGCTCGACGCAAGCGCGCTATCACAGGGCGCTAGAAGAGACATGCGTCGTCACGAGGCCTTGCGTATGCTGTAGGGCAAATGTGCAGGCAAAGGAGAAGCGCACCATGGCGAATCAGGACCCCATCAGTCGGCTGGCTCAGCAGCTGGGCGAACGCCTTCAGGGCGCCGCTCAGGCACCGGAAGAGCTGCAGAAGGGCATTCAGCAGGTGGTACGCGGCGCCTTCGATCGCCTCGAGCTGGTGTCGCGGGAAGATTTCGACATTCTGATGGACGTGCTGCAGCGCACGCGTATTCGGGTCGAAGCGCTCGAACAGCAGGTCGAGGCACTGGAAAAGGCGTTTGTCGCACGGGAGACCCCGGTGACCAAGGCGACGCTCACGCTGCCCGAGGATGCGGCCAAGGGCGACGGCGAACCCGGCGAAGCCAAGCGCTGAGCCAGCGTGGAGAGCCTGTTCTGGCACAGTGCTAGTATCTAGCCCTTACGCAAATGGAATGCGAGGGACCGCGAGATGCTGGCGATCGTTGCCACACGGGCCGGCCTGGGGCTGGAAGCGCCCGAGGTGCAGGTCGAGGTACACCTGGCCAATGGCCTGCCGGGAATGACTCTGGTCGGCCTGCCCGAGGCCGCCGTCAAGGAGAGCCGCGAGCGGGTGCGCAGTGCCCTGGTCAACGCCGGTTTCGACTTCCCCAATACGCGAAGAATCGTGCTCAATCTGGCGCCCGCCGCCCAGCCCAAGGTCGGCGGGCGCGTCGACCTGCCCATTGCGCTGGGCATTCTGGTGGCTTCGGGGCAGGTGCCAGGGGAGGCGCTGGAGGGCATCGAGAGTGTCGGCGAGCTGGCGTTGGACGGCCGCCTGCGCCCCATCAGCGGCGTGCTGCCGCTGGCGCTTGCCGCTCGCAGGGCCGGACGCAAGCTGATCGTGCCCAGAGAGAACGCCGACGAGGCGGCGCTGGCCGGCGATCTGCAGGTGCTGCCGGCCGAGCACCTGCTCGACGTGATGGCCCACCTGCTGGGCCAGAAGCCCATCGCTGCACACCGGCTCGAAAAACCGCCGGTCTTCGACTCCCGCGAGGGCGACCTGGCCGAGGTGCGTGGCCAGCATCAGGCGCGCCGGGCGCTGGAGATCGCCGCCGCCGGCTCGCACAATCTGCTTTTCGCCGGTCCTCCCGGCACCGGCAAGACCATGCTGGCGAGCCGCCTGCCCGGCATCCTGCCCGAACTCACCGAGGAGGAGGCCCTCGAAGTGGCCGCCATCCGCTCGGTGTGCGGCCTGCCGCTGGCCGAGCAGTGGGGGCGCCGGCCTTTTCGCTCTCCCCACCATACCGCCAGCGCGGTGGCCCTGGTGGGGGGCGGTTCCTGGCCACGTCCCGGGGAGATTTCGCTGGCTCACCACGGCGTACTGTTTCTCGACGAGCTGCCCGAGTTCAGCCGTCACGTGCTAGAAGTGATGCGCGAGCCGATGGAGTCGGGGCGCATTCATATCGCCCGGGCCAACCATGAGCGCCGTTTTCCGGCCCGCTTTCAGCTGGTGGCGGCGATGAATCCCTGCCCCTGCGGCCACCTTGGCGACCCACGCCAGGCTTGCCAGTGCACCGCGGCGCAGATTCAGCGCTACCAGTCGCGGCTCTCGGGACCGCTGCTCGACCGTATCGACCTGCAGATCGAAGTGCCGGCGCTGCCGCCGGAACAGCTGACCTCCCGCGAGGTGGGGGAGAGCTCGGCGGAGGTTCGCGCCCGGGTCGTGGCCGCTCGCGAGCGCCAGTATGCCCGAGGTGCACTCAACGCCCACCTTGGCGGACGCGAATTGGAGGCGGCCTGCGCCCTCTCGACGGCCGACCGCGCCTGGCTGGCCGGCGTGCTCGAGCGCCTGCGGCTCTCGGCGCGGGCCTACCACCGGGTGCTACGGGTGGCGCTGACCTTGGCCGACCTGGCCGAAAAGCCGCACCCGGAGCGCGGCGAGCTGATGGAGGCGATCGGTTATCGCCAGCTCGATCGTCAATTGCGCCAAGGCTGACGAGATTACAGCGCGGTGGCGTCGAATGCCCCTTCGACCTCGGTCTGCCACAGGGCGTCGTCGTCATCGGGGCGATGCAGCGAGAGCACCAGACGATAGGGCAACAGGTCACGGTCGGTCAGGCGCAGGCGCGGCGCGGTGGCCTCCAGATGGCTCTTGAGCCGCCACTGATGATCGCCGCCTACGCCGCTCATGGCGGGGCGCCAGTCGATTACCTGGGGGCCGTCGCTAGCGCCCAGCAGCGCGCGGGTGAGGCTCTCCAGGAAGCGGTCGCTTTCGATCTCGAGGCTTTCGTCCACCTGCGGCGCGACCAGCAGCAGTACCTGATCCGCAGGGGGCTGCAGTGCATCCACCTCCATCACCCGAGCGACGGCGCGATCGCTGAGGTTCTGCAGCGCACGGCGAATGGGGTCGGGTTCGGGGGGCTGGGCGGCACATCCGGTAAGTAGAGCGAACAGCACGAGTAGTGCGATGTGTCTCAGCATCGGGAGATTCGCTCCTGAGCGGTCGGCGCGACGTGCTGCTCCAGCTCGTCGATAAAGCCGTCGAGAGAGCGGAACAGGGCATCACGTATGCACTCGGCCTCATTGACCAGATGGTGACGGGCCTCCGGGTGGCGTTCGATCCGGGCATTGGGGAACTTGCGTTTCAGCACCTCCAGGTTCCACTCCCAGTCCACGGTGGCGTCCTGCTCCCCTTGCAGGATAAGGGTGGGAATGTCGCTGGGGGGAAGGGCAAGCAGCTGGGGCATCCAGCGGCGCATGGCGCTGACCCAGTTGAGCGATAGGTGCTCGGGCTGCAGCGGGTCGCGTTCGCGCAGGAAGGCGGCGAACTCGGCATCGGTGGAGTTGGCGCCGAATCGGCGAGGCAGGCTCTGAACGAAAGGCCCTACCAGGGAGTGCAGCCAGCCAGCCTGGGGCCAGCCGGTGGGGCGCACCAGGGGAGCGAGCAGCACCAGGCCCGCCCAGCAGTTCTCATCCGGCCGGCTCAAGGCATCGGTGGCGAGAATGGCGGCTCCGGTGCTCTGACCGATGCCGAGCCAGGGTCGCGGGGCCAGCCCGCTGGCTTCCAGCTGCTCCTGTAGCGCACCCAGGCATTCGCCATAGTGGGCGAAATCGTCGATACAGGCGCGCTTTCCGCTCGACAGGCCGTGCCCCGGCAGGTCCCACAGCACCACGCGCCAGCGCCGTTCCAGCAGCTTCTCCAGCAGATGACGGTAGAGCCCCAGATGATCGTAGTAGCCATGCACCACGAACACCGTGCCGATGGGTTCCTCCGGGCTCCATACCTGGGTCCAGAGTTGATAGCGCTGGGTATCGGTGTAGCCCACGTAGAGCCCGATGTTCTCGCTGAGCAGCGGCGCTAGGCCGTAATGTGCCAGATAATTCGCCAGCGAAGGCTCGCTTGAGCGAAAAGGGGCCACCGGTCCCAGGGCCTGCAGGGGTGTAAAGTCGGTCATATCATGCTCCAGCGGATCAACGTGTTTCCCCTCGATTCCTTTCGTTACAGCAACACTGAGCGTGCAGTCGGGCCCGCTACCGGCCATGCTGTCGGTGAGCAACTGCTGTGACAGCCAACTTTATTGACCATTTGGTCAGAAATCCGCGTCTTAACCCTATGTCTAGTAGGGTAGACCTCTCCTCGGGTTTACATGTGGAACAGTTTTCCACAAAATTGGCCCCTTCGCAGTGGTATCACCCCCACGAATTGCGGCTGGCCGAAGGCACTGATCGGCCGCCACGCAGGAGGAGACTCTTCCATGTCCGAACGCGTCACTCGCCATCGTCTCCAGGTGGCCGCTGAACTGGACCGCTTCATCAACGATAAGGCCCTGCCCGGTACCGGTATCGATAGCGAAAGCTTCTGGGCCGGGGTCGATGCAATCTTTCATGATCTGACACCGAAAAACCGTGAATTACTCGCTGAGCGCGAACGTCTGCAGTCTCAGCTGGACACCTGGCATCGTCAGAACCCCGGCCCGGTGCGCGATATGAGCGTTTATCGCGCCTTTCTCGAGGAGATCGGCTACCTGGTGGAGGCGCCTTCCAAGGTTACGGTTTCCACCGCCAATGTCGACCGCGAGGTGGCCATCCAGGCCGGCCCGCAGCTGGTGGTGCCGGTGAGCAACGCACGCTATGCGCTGAATGCCGCCAACGCCCGCTGGGGCAGCCTTTACGACGCGCTCTACGGCACCGACGCCATCTCCGAGGAGGGCGGTGCCGAGAAGGGCACGAGCTACAACCCCAAGCGTGGCGACAAGGTCATTGCCTACGCCCGCGGCGTGCTCGACCAGGCCGCGCCGCTGGCTACCGGCTCTCACCGCGATGCCGTCAAGTACGTGCTGCGCGACGGCCAATTGGTGGTGTCTCTGGAAGGGGGTAGCGAGAGCGGCCTGAAGGACCCGAGCAAGCTGGTGGGCTACACCGGCGACGCGGCGAGCCCCGAGGCGATCCTGCTCGCTCACCATGGCCTGCATCTCGAGATTCAGATCGATCCCAGCCACCCCATCGGCAAGACCGACCCGGCCGGCGTCAAGGATCTGCTGGTCGAGGCCGCGCTCACCGCGATCATGGACTGCGAGGACTCCGTTGCAGCGGTCGATGCCGAGGACAAGGTCGGCGTCTACGCCAACTGGTTGGGCCTGATGAAGGGCGACCTGGAAGAGGCCATCGCCAAGGGCGGCAAGACGTTCACCCGTCGCCTGCATGCCGATCGCACCTATGCCACGCCGGACGGCGGCAGCCTGACGCTGCCCGGCCGTTCACTGATGTTCGTGCGCAACGTCGGCCATCTGATGACCACTCCGGCGGTGCTCGACGCCGACGGCAACGAGCTGCCCGAGGGTATCCTCGACGGCATCGTCACCAGCCTGCTGGCCATGCACGACCTCAAGAAGGGCGAGAACGAGCCCCGCAATTCGCGCAGCGGTTCGGTCTACATCGTCAAGCCGAAAATGCACGGGCCGAAGGAAGTCGCCTTCTCCAACGAGCTGTTCGGCCGCATCGAGGACCTGCTCGGCCTGTCCCGCGACACCCTCAAGATGGGCATCATGGACGAGGAGCGCCGCACCTCGGTCAATCTCAAGGCGTGCATCGCCGAGGCTGCGTCACGGGTAGTTTTCATCAACACCGGCTTCCTCGATCGCACCGGCGACGAAATGCACACCGCCATGGAAGCGGGCCCGATGATCCGCAAGGGCGACATGAAGAACTCCGCCTGGATCGGCGCCTACGAGCGCAACAACGTCCAGGTCGGCCTGGCCTGTGGCCTGCGCGGCCGCGCTCAGATCGGCAAGGGCATGTGGGCCATGCCGGACCTCATGGCGGCCATGCTCGAGCAGAAAATCGGCCACCCCAAGGCCGGTGCCAATACCGCCTGGGTGCCGTCGCCCACCGCTGCTGTGCTGCACGCGCTGCACTACCATCAGGTCGATGTCAGCGAACTCCAGCGTGAGCTGGAAGCCCAGGGCGAGCCCGATCTGCTGGACGACCTGCTCACCGTGCCGGTGGCGGAGAAGGCCGAGTGGTCCGACGCCGAGCTGCAACAGGAGCTCGACAACAACTGCCAGGGCATCCTCGGTTACGTGGTGCGCTGGGTCGAACACGGCGTGGGCTGCTCCAAGGTGCCCGATATCCACGACGTGGGTCTGATGGAGGATCGCGCTACCCTGCGTATCTCCAGCCAGCACATCGCCAACTGGCTCCACCATGGCGTGGTCGATGGCGAGCGCGTGCAGAAGACGCTGGAGCGCATGGCCAAGGTGGTCGACGAACAGAACGCCGGCGACCCGGCCTACAAGGCCATGAGCGCCGACTTTGCGGCCTCGACCGCGTTCAAGGCCGCCAGCGACCTGGTCTTCAAGGGCCGCGAGCAGCCCTCGGGCTACACCGAGCCGCTGCTGCACCACTGGCGTGCGGTGCACAAGGCACACTGATGCCTTGATGCAAGGCTGAGCCAGGCCCTAGCGCCCCGGGTACCCCCCCGGGGCGCTTTGGGTTATGTTGACTGCGTTTACGTTTCGGCCCACCAGACCGACAACTTCACCAGGAGCCTGCCGATGACCGTGATGACTGCCGCCGCCATCGAAGACTTTCTCGACGAGGTGTTCCCTCAGCGTATCGGTACCATCGAGGCCGTCGATGACATGCGGGCCACCATGAGTCTGGCCATCGAGGACGAGCACCTGCGACCTGGCTCCAGCGTCTCCGGCCCCACCCTCATGGGGTTGGCCGACGTGTGCCTCTATGTGGCCATCCTCGGCCAGATCGGCCCGGAGCCGATGGCCGTCACCAGCGACCTGCACTGCCGCTTCCTGCGTCGGCCGCGGGGCGATCGAGATATCATCGCCACGGCTCGCCTGCTCAAGCTGGGTCGCCGCCTGGCGGTGGGTGAGGTGCAGCTCTTCTCTGCCGGTGACGAGGCCCCGGTGGCGCTGGTCACCGCCACCTACGTCCTGCCGGATTCGGACTGACTCCCGGCTCCGTCGCGCAGCGCACAGAAAGCGAGCGTCAGCCAGCCGGCGATCAGCAGTACACCACCGAAGGGCGTGACCATGCCCAGGCCGCGCATGCCGGTCAGCGCCATGACATACAGAGAGCCGGAGAACAACAATACGCCAGCGGTCCAGAGGCCCAGCACGGCAAATTGGCCGCGGCGGGGTCGGGAGGCGCGCCAGGCCAGCACGCCGAGCATCGCCAGGGTATGCCACATCTGATAGCGCACGCCGGTTTCGAAGGCGGCCACCAGCCGCTCCGGCAACTGGCCCTGCAGGCCATGGGCGGCAAAAGCGCCCGCCATTACCGTCAGCGCACCCGATAGCGCCACCAGGCACCACCACCCGCGGTCGTGCATCGCATTGCCTCCTGCCCATGAGGTTGGACGCCTACCGTACCGCGGGAGGCGCGGAGGGGCTACAATATGGGCCCGCGACACTCGTCAACTGGAGAGGACGCCATGCAGATCCAGCTCAACGGTGAGTCCCGTGACCTTGACCCCGGCCTCACGGTGGCGCAGTTGGTCGACACACTTGGCCTTGCCGGGCGGCGCATCGCCGTCGAACGCAACGAGGAGATCGTGCCCAAGAGCGAGCACGACTCCACGCGTCTTGCCGACGGCGACCGCATCGAGATCGTCCACGCCATCGGCGGCGGCTAGCACGCCGTTTCGTCGACCATCTCCCGCCCTAGACCCCGTACAGACATAGGCCCATGCGATGACAGATTTTTTCCAGGACCAGCCGCTGCGAATTGCCGGCCACGCCTTTTCCTCTCGCCTGCTGGTCGGTACCGGCAAGTACAAGGATTTCGACGAGACGGCCGATGCCATTGCTGCCTCGGGCGCCGAAGTGGTCACCTTTGCCGTGCGCCGCACCAACCTGGGCCAGGAGGCCGGCCAGCCCAACCTGCTCGACGTGGTGCCGCCGGAGCGCTTTACGCTGCTGCCCAATACCGCCGGCTGCTACACCGCCAAGGACGCCGTGCGTACCTGCAAGCTGGCCCGTGAGCTACTCGACGGGCACAAGCTGGTCAAACTCGAGGTGCTGGGCGATGACGCGACGCTCTACCCCAACGTGACCGAAACCCTCAAGGCGGCCGAGGAGCTGCTCAACGATGGCTTCGACGTGATGGTCTATACCAGCGACGACCCCATCGTGGCCAAGGAGCTCGAGCGTCTGGGCTGCTGCGCGATCATGCCGTTGGGCTCGCTGATCGGTTCCGGCCACGGTATCCAGAACCCGTACAACATTCGCCTGATCATCGAACAGGCCGGCGTGCCGGTACTGGTGGATGCCGGTATCGGTACCGCTTCCGATGCCGCCATGGCCATGGAGCTGGGCTGCGACGGCGTACTGATGAACTCGGCCATCGCCCATGCCCGCCAGCCGATCCTGATGGCCAGCGCCATGAAGAAAGCCGTCGAAGCCGGCCGCGAAGCGTTCCTCGCCGGGCGTATGCCGCGTCGCCAGAGCGCCGACCCCTCCTCTCCCTTTGCCGGCCGCATCAACGGCTGAACCACCGGAGCCACAGCGAACTTCATGAGCGATCAGCAACGCGACACCGCCTCAACCACCGGCCCTGAAGGGCCGGATGCCCCGCTGCATCGGCGTGGCATCAAGAGTTACGTACTGCGTGCCGGGCGGATGACCCAGGCGCAGACCCGCGGTCTGGAAGATGTCTGGCCGCGACTGGGCCTGACCCTGGCCGAGGGGCGCCAGGAGCTCGATGTGCTGTTCGGGCGCCAGGCGCCGCGGGTGGTGGAGATCGGCTTCGGTATGGGCGCTTCGCTGATCGAGCAGGCCGAAACCCATCCCGATACCGATTTCATCGGCATCGAGGTGCATGCGCCGGGCGTGGGCAAGCTGCTCGACGAGGCCGACAAGCGCGGCCTCGATAATATCCGTGTCTACCGCGAGGATGCTCTGGCGGTGCTCGAGCAGTGCCTGCCGGAAGCGAGCCTCGACACCCTGCAGCTGTTCTTCCCCGACCCCTGGCCGAAGAAGAAGCACCATAAGCGCCGCATCGTTCAGCCCGCCTTTGTAGAGCTCATCCGTAGCCGTCTCAAGTTGGGCGGCAAGCTGCACATGGCCACCGATTGGCAGGCCTACGCCGAGTGGATGGCGGAGGTGATGTCGTCAGCGCCGGGCTTCGTCAATACGGCGACACCGGAGACGGCACCCTATGTGCCGCGCCCCGAGTTTCGCCCGCTGACCAAGTTCGAGGCGCGCGGCGAGCGGCTGGGTCACGGGGTGTGGGATTTGATCTTCGAGCGCTGCGAATAGCCAGGCCGGCACCCGCTCCGGCGAGCGTCATTCCCATCAGCCCGAACGGGCCGAGGCGCTCGCCGAACATTGCCGCGGCCCACAGCAGCGTCACCGCCGGGGTGAGATGCACCAGGGTCGACGTCAGGGTGACGCCAAGCCGGCGCAGGCTGGCGACGAAGAAGCCGTAGCCTCCCAGGCTCGACAGCACCACCAGCCAGCCCATCGCCATCAGCATGGGGGGCTCCATGCCAGGCAGTTCAAGCTTGCCAGCGCTCATCGCCAAGGTCGCCACCAGGAAGATACCGCTGGCCGCGAGAAGCTGAGCCAGCAGCGCGGCCGACAGCGGCAATACCGGTCCCTTACGTACCGCCAGCAGGCTGCCGAGCGTTACCGACACGACCGACAGCAGCGGTAGCAGGTAGGCCCAGGCTGGAGCCCCCTGCGGCTGTCGCATGTCGTCACCCACGCACAGCGCCACGCCGAGAGTGGCCAGCGCCATTCCCATCCAGCCCCATGCGCCCAGGCGCTCACCCAGCCAGCGGCCAGCCAAGGCTGCCGCCAGCAGCGGCTGCAAGGCTGCAATGAGTGCTGTGACGCTGGCACTGACACCCAGGTCGATCGCCAGAATCACTCCCAGCAGATAGCCGCCCATGGTCAGGCTGCCGACGGCCATTTCGCGGCGCATGACATGAAGCGTCGGCACGGCGCCCAGCCTCAACCGGCACCATAGCGCCACCAGCAGACTGGCGAGCAGGAAGCGCCAGACGAACAGGCTGAGTACCGGCGTCTCGAGCTCGCTGGTAAGCCGACCACCGACGAACCCCGAACTCCAGCAAACCACGAAGCCGACGGCGATCAATAGCGATAGGGCCTGAGGCGGCATCATTCACTCCTCGGTTCTTGATGCCTTGAGCTTGAAGGTCTTTAAGGTTTCAATGAAGTGATAATTTCTTCATCCAGGGTTCAATATGTCTGAAGTCTCTGTGGCGACGCTGGACCTCGAGCTGCTGCGCAGTTTCCAGGCGGCGGTACAGCTCGGTTCGTTGGCAGCGGCAGCCGAGCAGCGCCACCGTACCGTCAGCGCCGTGAGCATGCAGATCAAACGTTTGGAGTCACAGCTCGATGTTCGGCTGTTGGAACGTGGCCCAAAGGGGGTCGTTCCCACCGCCACGGGTGAGGCACTGTTGCAGGAAGCGCGTGAACTGTTGCGCATGCACGATGCCATCCTCGCCCGTTACGCCGGGCGCGGCCTGCGCGGGAAGGTGCGCTTCGGCCTACCCGAGGATTATGCCCGGGAGCTGCTCGGCGATGTGCTGCCCGAATTCACCTCGCGCCATCCCGAGGTGCTGCTTCAGGCGGTCACTGCCACCAGTGGCGAACTGGTGCGCCAGCTGGAGCGCTCGCGACTGGACCTGGCCGTGATACTGGATCGTCCCATCGCACTTCCCGGCGGCGAGACGCTATGGCGCACCACGCCGGTATGGGCTGCTCCCAGGGCCGCCAACCTGACCGAGCGTGGCAGCCTGCCGCTGGCCCTGCATGAGGTCGACTGCCCCTACCGGGCGCTGGCAACCGAAGCCCTTGAGCGGCTGGGCAGGCCTTGGTACCCGGTATTTACCAGTACCAGTATTCACGCCATCGAACGGGCGGTAGAGATGGGGCTTGCAGTCAGCGTGCTCGACCGCGAACGCCTGACCCCCGCCATGCGTGAGCTGGGCGAGGCCGAGGGCTTGCCTACGCTCGGACGCTGCGAGGCACAGCTGCACTTCGCCCGTACGATCGCGCCGGGCTCGCGGCCCGCTGCCGAGGCCTTGGCCGAACTTCTGTGCGAACGCCTGCGGGGGCGAGGGCCCTGGCGCGGTGCCACGGCAGGATGAATTGGGGAGGCGCAGGCAAGACCGTGACCGGGTGAAGCGCAGCAATGAGGGGGATGTGTTTTTGCACAAAAAAAGCGCCTCCAGAGGAGGCGCAGGCAAGACCCTGACTTGGTGAAATGCAGCAATGAGGGGGATGTGTTTTTGCACAAAAAAAGCGCCTCCAGGGGAGGCGCAGGCAAGACCGTGACTAGCAATGAGGGGGAGAAACCATAGCGGGAAACTGGCGGTTCCCCTAATGGCCGTGGTGCCTCATCAACACCACGCCTTCAATGTAAGTCATTCTCATTCTCTCCGTCAACACGAATGCGAATGTTTTTTATTTCAGCTTCCCGCCAGGTGCAACCACAGTGGCAGCGTGGCCATGGCGAGCAGCGTCTGACCGGTGATCAGGGCGGCCATCAGCTCGGCATCGCCCCCTAACTGGCGGGCCAGGATATAGGCCGAGGTGGCCGTGGGCAGGGCGGCAAACAGCAGCGCCACATCGCGGCTAACGGCGTCCAGACCCAGCAGCAGCGCCAAGCCGAATACCAGCGCGGGCATCAACAACAGCTTGACCAGATTGGCGGTCCACACCCCGCGATCCAGGCGCAGCAGGGCTTGGGGGCGCAGAGCGACGCCAACGGCTACCAGGCCGAGTGGAAGGGCGGCGCGACCCAGTAGCTCCACGGCCGCGCCGCTCCAGCCGGGCAGCCCGATGCCGGAGAGGTTCAGGCCGATCCCGGCCAGACAGGCCAGAATCAGCGGGTTGCGCACCAGCGCCGCGAGACTTTTCCCCAGGCTCGAAGCCCCGAGCGTGCCGGCCGCGATGAAGCTGGCCACGCACAGCACGTTGACCACCGGCACCATCAGCGCCACGGCAACCGCCGCCACCGTGGCACCGGCCGAGCCATGCAGCGCAGCGGCACCGGCCACCCCAACGTAGGTGTTGAATCGCAGTGCGCCCTGGAACACCGAGGTGAAGGCGGCAGGCGCCAGACCAAGGCGGCGTTGTGCGGCCCACAGTAGGCCAGCGAATATCAGCATCCCGCCGAGCAGGGCAATGGCCAGACGAACCACCGGGACCTCGCCTACATTGGCGGTAGCCAGCGTGGCGACCAGCATGGCGGGAAAGAGCAGAAAATAGATCAGTTTTTCGAGCTGCGCCCAGAAGTCGCCGTTCGGCTGGCGCAGCCGCCCCATCGCGGCACCAAGCAGTATCAACAGAAAGAGGGGCCCCAGGGCACCGGCGACGCCATCCATTTTCACTATTCCTTATCGTGGCCACTTCTCTGTCCTAGCGTTAACCCTGCGACAACGGTACACGCCAGGACGGCAAATAAATGCTGTTAAGCTTACCTTTTACCACCCTTTTACGAAGGGCTGCTTTCGCCGCCATGCCCGCGCCTACTCTGCCTGACGTCGGCGAGTCCCGCTTTCCGGGACTTCGTCTGCTGATCCTTGCCACCTTGCTCACGCTTTGCGTGGCGCTGTGGTATCTGACTTCGCACCTGCTGCGCGGTGGCAATGACGTCGACTGGTATCCCGCCACGTTCCCCTGTGAGCTTCAAAGAGTCGAATGCAGCGCCGCCCTGGGCGAAGGGCGCACGTTGACCCTGGATATCGATGCCGGTAATGGTATCCGCGCGCTGGAACTCCTGCCGCTCGAGGTGCGGGTGGACGGCGTCGAAGCGCAAACGGTCAGAGTCGATTTCGTTGGCCACGACATGGATATGGGCTTGCATCGCTTCCCCCTGAGCAAGCAGGATAAAGGGCGTTTCGAGGGGGTCGGCCAAGTACCGATCTGTACCGAATCGGTCATGCGCTGGCAGGCCCAGGTCGTCGTCGAGACACCCGAGGGCAGGTTGGGGAGCCGGTTCGATTTTACGGTAGAGCGGAGTAGGCCATGAAGCGGCAACGCATGTGGATGGCGCTGGGGGCGCTGGTCATCGTGGTGGCTCTTGGGGGGCTCGTTGGCTATCAGCAGTTCCAGAACGAGGATGATGGCAGCCCGCGGGGCGGCCCGGTAGAGCTGCCCTCGACCCAGGGCGACTTCTCGCTGACTCAGTTGGAAGACGATCAGCTGGCCGTGTTGTTCTTCGGTTACACCTACTGCCCGGACGTGTGTCCGATGAGCATGGCGGTGATGCGCCAGGTGATGGAGGGATTGGACGACGAACAGCGGCGCCGAGTGGTGCCGGTACTGATCTCGGTGGACCCCGAGCGCGATACCATCGAGCGTCTTGCCGAATATGTGGGCTATTTCGGTGACGATTTCATCGGCGCCACCGGCAGCGAGGCGCAGCTCGAGGAGTTGGCCGGTCGTTACGGTGTGATCTGGCGTAGGGTGGAAACCCCCGAGTCGGCGATGGCGTACACCATCGACCACAGCTCCTCGCTTTATGTTGTCGATCGTGAGGGAACGATTCGCCAGCGCGTCCTCTATTCGCCGGTACCACATGCGCTGCGCTCGGCTTTACAGAACGAGCTTGGCGGGTAGGCTGATCGCCACGCTCGTCTCCTGGCAGTTTCGTCGCAGTCGCTAGCGTCTAGTCTTGGGGTCTCTGTTCGAGCCGCTCGATCATCGCCATCAGCGCCTTGACCTGCACGCCTTCCCGCGTGTCATGGAGCGGGTCGAGTTGCCAGGTGCTCTCGGTAAAGCCCCACCAGTCCCAGCAGCCCTGGGGGTTGGCCATACTGGTGGTGGCCTGAGGATAGAGCACGACACGCTGATGGGCTTCGGCCCACTCGTTGAGCCCGCTGTACTGCACGAAGGCGCGATCTATCTGATCCTCGGTCATGCCGCAGCCGTGCAGTGCCACCGTCAGCCCGCAGTCACCGGACTCGCATCCATCGGGAATCAGCACATAACCTGCCTTGCCCAGGCCGCGGGCTGCAAAGGGCCCCTGGTCGAAGCGCAGCAGCTCGCTGGCGTTGCTTTGCGGCTGCGGCGACTGAGAGCCGTGCAGCCAGCTCAGCGCCTCGCCGGCGATGTCCATGTCACAGGCAAGCAGATGGGTTCCGCCCCCGAGGCGGCATTGAGCCAGCTGGCTCGGTGGAACCTGCTCGTCGGCTTGAACCGGCCAGCCGTGCCCGACACCGGGTGAGTGAACGACCCTTAGCTGCTCGTCGGGGTTGGCCAGCCAGCCAGCTATCTGATCCGCAAGCGCCGTACCCAGCGCCGGAGCCACCACGCTGTCCTCTTCCCCATGCCAGACGAAGGCGCGCAGCTCCGCTAGTGCATCCGCTTCGCCGACAAGCCCGCGAGCCTGGTAATCCCGCAGACGAACGTCCAGGCTGTCAAGGTCGGGTGGTCCGCGGCGAGTGGCCATGCACTGACCAAGCGCCTGACCGAGCCCCCCCTGGGCACAGCTCCAGGGGCCGGCCGCCAGCACCGCCACACCGGTGAACCGTTCCGGCCAGGCAACGGCCAGCTGAGTGGCCATGTAGCCGCCCGACGATAGACCGATGACACTGACGTCATCGGTGGCGATCCCCAGCCGAGGCAGCTCCGGCAATCGCTCGTCGGCCTGGGCACCGACCGTGAGCAGGAGACCGGCGACAAGGAGTGATGAGGTTTTGCTTCGCTTCCCCTCACTCCGTGACATCGAGCAGCTCTACGCGGAAGATCAGCGTCTCATTGGGTCCGATGGGACCTTGGCCTTGGGCGCCGTAACCCAGTTCGGGCGGAATGTACAACATCCAGCTATCGCCCACGCTCATCAATTGCAGCGCTTCCTGCCAGCCCTCGATCACCTGATCGACACGGAAGCTGAGCGGTTGGCCGCGCTCCAGGGAGCTGTCGAATACCGAGCCGTCTACCAGGGTGCCCTCGTAATGCACCTCGACATGGGAGCTCGGCCCCGGGCTCTCACCGTCGCCACTCTCAAGTACCTCGTACTGCAGGCCAGAATCGGTGGTGGTGACCTCCTCACGTTCGGCGTTCTCCGCGAGGAAGGCCTGGCCCTCGGCAAGATTGTGTTCGGCCAGCTCTTCGGCTTCGGCCTGGCGGTTGGCCAGCGCATTCTGCTGAAACTGGCTCAGGGTCTCGGCCATCTCATCGGCACCCATCGCCGGATCGTTGCCCTCGATGATGTCGCGAATGGCATCGGTGAAGGCGTCGACGTCGAGCTCGGGATATTCCTGGGCAATGCTCTGGCCATAGGCGATGCCAAGGCTGTAGCTGAGACGCTCATCCTCGGTTTCCGGCGCAGCCAGAGCGAATGGCGCCACGGCCACAAGCGTGGCCAAGGAGGCGGAAGTCAGCAGTGTCTTCATGCAGAGTCCTGTCGATTGGTCTTTGGGCGTTTGGGGAGCGGTAGGCTCGTTAACAGTACTCGGACTCTATCAGGGCGGTGCCGGTTCCGCACATGCATGGTGCATGGCGTTACCGGCGCGGTGAATCACACTACCAGAGTAGGACAGTGAGCGGAGCCGGCCACTCTCTGCGCCACGCTTCCCAGCAGTAGGCTCTTCTCGCCGTTGGTGCCCTGGGCGCCGATCACGATCAGGTCGCACTCACGCTTATGGGCGAAGCGTACGATGGTTCGTGAAGGTCGGCCGCCCTTGACGAAGGCGCGCAGGCGGGCTGGGTCGGCGCCCAGCTCCACCGCCTCGCCCTTGGCATGTACGGCGACTTCGGTGGCGTACTCCTTGAGTGCATCGTCGGGAATATCGAGCTGCGCGGGACGCACCATGGAAAGCGAGGCCTCCAGCAGGCTGTGGTGCTTGAACACGCACAGGACGTAAAGTTCGGCACCGGTCAGCATATGCAGGCCGACGGCCTTCTGAAGCGCCTTCAGGGCACCCTTCGAGCCGTCCACCGGTACCAGTATGCGATTGAACATTTCAACGTCTCCTCAGCATCGGCTCGGCGTGCTAGCGGAAGGCCATGTCGCGCAGGAACAGGGCGATTTGCGGGAACATGATGATCAGCGCTGCCGACAGGATCAGCATGAAGACGAAGGGCGGCGTGCCGCGAATTACCTCCCAGTAGGGTCGCTTGAAGATGGCGATGGCGGTGAAGATGTCACAGCCGAAGGGCGGCGTCGCCGAGCCTATCGCCACCTGCAAGGTAATCAGTACCCCCACCAGCACCGGGTCGAGCCCCGAAGCGGCGATGGCCGGGGCGAAGATCGGCGTCAGTACCAGGATCACCACGATCGGGTCGACGAACATGCAGGCAATGAAGAACGCCACACAGATCGCGATCAGCACGCCGACCGGTCCGGCTTCGTTGATGCCGAACGCCTCGAGCAGGGTTTGCGGAATCTGGGCAAACGAGATGATCCACGAGAAGCCGTTGCCCACCGCTACCAGGATGAACACCACGGCGGTGATCAGGCCGGTGGACTTGGCGATGACGTACATGTCGGGCAGCTTGAGCGAGCGGAAGATCACGAACTCGAGCAGCACGGCATAGAGCACGCAGGCGGCGGCGGCCTCGGTGGGGCTGAAGATACCGCCGTAGATACCGCCCACGATCAGCACCGGGAAGCCCAGCGGCCAAAGCGCCTTCTGCACCGCGGTGAGGCGTTCGCGCCAGCTCGACTTGGGTTCGGTGGGAACGTCCTTGATGATGGCGTAGGCCACGCAATAGGCCGAAAACATCAGCAAGATCAACAGCCCAGGGCCGATGCCGGCAATGAACAGCTCACCGATGGAGGTGCCTGAAATGACGCCATAGATGATCATGCCGATGCTCGGCGGTATCAAAAAGGCGATGTCGCTGGAGTTGATGATCAGCGCCAGGGTGAAGGGGTCCTTGTAGCCCGCCTTGAGCATGCGAGGACGCAGCGGCGAACCCACCGCCACCACGGTGGCCTGGGTGGAGCCCGACACCGCACCGAACAGGGTGCAGGAAGCGGCGGTACTCACGGCTAGTCCGCCTTTGATGTGGCCGACAAAGCTCATGACCATGTCGATCAGGCGATGTGCCGAATGGCCACGGGTCATGATGTCGGCGGCGAGGATGAACATCGGCACGGCAATCAGCGCCGTAGGCCGAATGCCGCCCATCATCTGCTGGATGAGGGTTTCCATCTGACCCATTCCACCGAAGGTCATGTAGAAGCCGACGAAAGCCGCCGTTGCCAAGGGAATCATCATCGGAAAACCCAGCAACAGCAGCACGATCATGATGGAGAGGATGATGGTTGTCATGGTTATTGTCCCTTAATCCTGCGTCAGACTTCCGTCTCGGTATCCTTGTAACCATCGACCACATGCGTCGACAGATAGACGTCGCGTGAAGTGAGGTTCTTGAAGGCAGTGAGCAGGTACTGAATGCCGGTGACGGTGAAGCCCACGGGCACCCACACATAGATCATCCATACCGGAATACTCAGTGAGGGGAGCACTCGGCCGCGTCCGTAAAGGGTCTGGATGTAGCCGATGGAGAAGTAGCAGAGAACGAACATTACCAGTGCGGTAAACAGGCAAATGAAGATCATCAGCGCACGCCGACCGCCAGTGGGTAGCACGTCGTAAAAAGCGGACATGCGGATGTGCCGGCCGTGTCGGGCCGCATAGCCGATGCCGGCAAAGGTGATCATGACGATCAGGATACGATTGACCTCTTCGGCGAAGTGCAGACTCTCGCCGAAGGCGAAACGGCTGATCACGTTGGCAACGGTGTTGATTGCCATCAGGATCACGCCCAGGGCCAGAATGAGCGACTCGGCGCGGCTGATCCAGGTATCGATTACGCCGAGAGGGCCGGGGAGTGTGGAACGGTAGTTCTTCTCGGCGACGTCATCTTCACTCATGTCCATATTGGCAGGCTCCGGGCTCCGCTGCGTAGTGTGAAGCACAGTGTCGGGTTGAGTTGCATCAAGGGTACGTGCTCGCGTCAGGTGCTGCTCTACACGCTTCAACGTTGATTGGCCGCAGGCAGCGGTAAAGCCGCTGCAACGACAAGGGGGCAGCCGGCCGGCTGCCCCCTTGCACGTTCACACGTACAGCCGCACGTGGCTTACTCGTCGCCGGATACGGCTTCCAGGTCGGCCTTGAACTGCTCGAGGAGCTCACGGCCGCTGTCGCCGGTCATCTCGATGAAGCGCTCCTCGACCTGCGGGGCGCGCTCGCGGAAGGCCTCGATCTCGTCTTCGTCCAGGCGGGTCACGGTAACCTCGGAGGAGGCTTCCTGAATCTTCGCCAAAGACTCGTCGGCGAGCCCGGAGATGTGCTCCATGGTGTGATCGTAGGCCGCTTCGGCCGCGTCACGCACCAGCTGCTGCTCCTCCTCGGAGAGACCGTCGAAGAAGTCCTGATTTGCCATCATCGCAGTGGTGAACCAGCCGTGACCGGTGAACACCAGGTGCGGAGACACTTCGTAGAGACCGCCGGACTCGATCCAGAAGATCGGGTTCTCCTGACCTTGGATGATGCCGGTCTGCAGACCACCGTAGACCTCGCCCCAGGGCAGCGGCGTCGGTGTGGCACCGAAGGCGCGGTAGGTCTCGGAGAGCAGCGGGTTGGTCATGGTGCGGATGTTCTTGCCACGCAGATCTGCCGGGGTGCGGATCGGCTCGTCCACGGTGATGACCATCTCACCTTCCGGATACATCTTGAGCAGCTCCAGGCCCTGTTCGGCGTAGAGCTCCGGGAACATCTCGTTGATGGCCCTGCTCTCCTCGAAGAACGTGAGTACTGTCTCTTCGTCGGTGGGCAGCAGGTAAGGAATGAAGAATATCTGAGCTTCGGGAATCAGGGCGCCGGTGAAGCCCGGAGACTGGTTGACGAATTGCAGGATGCCGGCCTGGGTCTGCTCCATGATATCGTCGGACTCACCCAGCTCGCCGAAGCGGTAGATCTGGACGGTATTATCGGAGTTTTCCTCGATGTATTCCTTGAAGGCGACGGCAAATACATCCTGTACATCACCCTCGAATTCCTCATGCGCATAGCGCCAGTTGGCGGAATGGGCGGCAGCCGACATGCCGAACAGCAGTGCGCCGATACTGGCAGTGGTCAACAGCTTGGTTGCCTTCATTATTATGTTCTCCTTGCAGGTTTTGCCCGTGAAATAAGCGGTATCGACAGGCGTAGGTAGCCACAAAAAGCTACACAGCTTTTTTCAGGCTAGCGTGCCGCTTACAGAGGGTCAAGCTGGCTTTCAAGGGTTTGAGCCGCCAAAAGTTGCGCTTTTTTCTGTAATTTCCAGCGGCTTGCAAGGGAGTTTTCGAGATTGGAAGTGGCTGCCGATAGCGCTCCCCCAAGGTCGTCGTGCTCAGCTAAATGCTGCAATCGCAGCAGCGTCTCGCGTTCGGCGGCAAGCTCGGCTCGTTGAATGATTCGGCGCACATTGGCGGTGCCGGCGTGGTGCGCGGCGTCAGGCTTCAACCGGCGGCGCAGCGCTCGCAGCGGCACCGTCACCTCGCGCTGCCAGCGGCGTATCGCCACGAGCTGCGATGGCTCGGCGACAAGCGCCAGGCCATGACGGTGCAGCCAGCAGTGCCAGAGCAGCTCGCACACGTCCACATCGGCTTCGTCCTGCAGCAACAGGCATGCCGCTTCCACCCCGGGCCGGGCATAGAAGGCCAGAGCGAAGTCCCATAGCGGGTCGGTGGCAAGCCCGGCCCGCATGGAGGCCAGCGTTGCGGTAGAATCGTCGCTCATGATCCGGATGACGCCGGTCGGCTCGCCAAGGCAAGCTGGCGCGGCGGTCCTCCCCCCGTTCTGTCAGTTGGAGCTTGCATGATTGCATTGCGCCAGGTTGCCCTGCAACGCGGCACCCAGACCCTGCTCGAGGAAGCCGAGCTTACCCTGCATGCCGGCCACAAGGCCGGTATCGTCGGTCCCAACGGTGCCGGCAAGTCCAGCCTGTTCGGGCTGCTGTTGGGCTCCCTGGCCCCCGACCGTGGCGATGTGGAAATGAGCGGGGGGCAGCGCATCGCCCATATGGCCCAGGAGGTCGATGCACTCGACCGGCCCATCGTCGACTACGTGCTCGACGGCGATCGCGAGCTGCGTAGGACCGAAGCCGCCCTCGTGACGGCTCGCCAGCAGGGAGACGCGAACCGGGAGGCCGAACTGCATGGTGTCATCGAGGCGCTGGATGGTTACAGTGCGCCGTCGCGGGCAGCCCAACTGCTGATCGGCCTGGGTTTTACTCAGGCCGACCTGGACCGACCGCTGTCGGACTTTTCCGGCGGCTGGCGCATGCGGGCCAATCTGGCGCGCACCCTGTTCATGCCCTCGGACCTGCTCCTGCTCGACGAGCCTACCAACCACCTCGACCTCGATGCCCTGCTGTGGCTCGAGCAGTGGCTCATACGCTACCCCGGCACCCTGCTGTTGATCTCTCACGACCGCGACTTCCTCGACGCGGTGTGCGACCACATCGTCCATTTCGACCGGCGCCGCCTGGTGCTCTACCGCGGCAACTACTCCACGTTCGAGCGTACCCGCGCCGAGAAACTGGCCCTGCAGCAGGCCGAAGCGGCCAAGCAGCAGGCTCGCCGCGAGGAGATCGAGCGCTTCGTGGCGCGCTTCAAGGCCAAGGCGACCAAGGCGCGCCAGGCCCAGAGCCGTATGAAAATGCTCGAGCGCATGGGCGACATCGCCGTGGCGCACGCCGACTCGCCGTTCCATTTCACCCTGCCTGCTGCCGACAAGACCTCGCATCCGCTGCTGGTGCTCGATCAGGCCAGGCTCGGCTATCGCGACGATGAGGGCCGTGAGAAGGTGCAGCTCGACGAGGTCAAGCTGACCATCCTGCCGGGGCAGCGTATCGGCCTGCTGGGTCCCAACGGGGCCGGCAAGTCGACCCTGATCAAATCGCTTACCGGCGAGCTGCCACTGCTCGAAGGTAAGCGCATCCCGGGTGAACACCTCGCCATCGGCTACTTTGCCCAGCACCAGCTCGAGAGCCTCGATCTGACGGCGACGCCGTTCATGCACGTGCAGCGCCTTTCTCCCACCGCCAGCGATCAGGCGATCCGCAACTTCCTCGGCGGCTTCGGGTTTCCCGGCGATGACGTCTTCGGTGAGGTTGGGCGCTTCTCCGGCGGCGAGAAGGCGCGCCTGGCCCTGGCCCTGGTGGCCTGGCGCAAGCCCAACCTGCTGCTGCTCGACGAGCCTACCAACCACCTCGACCTGGAGATGCGCGAGGCGCTTACCGAGGCTCTCGCCGCATTCGACGGCACGGTGATCCTGGTGTCCCACGACCGTCACCTGCTGCGTGCCAGCGTCGACGAGTTCTGGTGCGTGGCCGATCATCGCGTCGAGCCTTTCGATGGCGATCTGGAGGACTATCGCGCCTGGCTCAAGGCGCGACTGGAGGGCGAACGCCGTGAAGCGCGCGCCGACAAGGTCGAGCGACAGGCGGAGGGTGCCGCGCCCAAGGAGGACCGCAAAGCGAGCCGCCGCGCCGCCGCCGAGCTGCGCGAGAAGCTGCGTCCGCTGAAGAAGGTGCGCGACCGCGCTGAACAAGCAATGGAGAAGGCCCAGGGCGAACTTGCCGCGGTGGAGGAGGCGCTGGCCGAGGCCGAGCTCTACACCGACCCGGCGCGCAAGGCCGAACTCACCGAGCGGCTGGCCCGCCAAGGCGAGCTGAAGGCGCAGCTGGAGACACTTGAAGCCGAGTGGCTGGCTGCCGAGGAGGCGCTCGAGGCGATGGAAGCGGAGCTTCTCGAAAGCGGGGCATGAAACATGGCCTGTCCCCGGGTCAGCCGCGGGATGCTGCCTGCGTAGTGCCTTCAACTCTCCAGCAGAAAGGTCACCGGCCCGTCGTTGATCAGCTCGACCTGCATGTCGGCGGCGAACTCCCCGCTCTCGACCCGGGGCCAGGCTGCCCGGGCACGCTCGAGCAGGTAGTGGTACAGCCGCTCGCCCTCCGCCGGCGGTGCGGCGCTGGAGAAGCTCGGGCGCAGCCCCTTGCGGGTGTCGGCGGCCAGGGTGAACTGCGATACCAGCAGCAATCCGCCTTCGACCTGCTGCAGGTCGAGGTTCATCTTGCCCGCCTCGTCGCTGAAGACCCGGTAACGCAGCAGCTTGTGCAGCAGGCGCTCGGCGGCGGCCTGGTCATCTCCCTTCTCCACGCCCACAAGGGCCAGCAGGCCGTGGTCGATGGCGCCTACGATCCGTTCATCCACCGTCACACTGGCGCGTCGCACGCGCTGTATCAGGGCCTTCATACGACGAGTTTCCTCCTGGCGATGAGCTCGCTGGAAGGGTACCACGTGGCGTGACGGGTGTTACCAGGCGCGGCACAGCATGATATCGCAGTGCGGCTCGGAGAGCAGCGCATCGGTGATGGGACTGTGGCGCCCCAGCTGGCCGCGGCTACTGAGTGCCAAGAGATCGGGGGGCTGACGCCGTAGCCGGGTGAGCAGCACCTCCAGCGGTTCGCCCTGCTCCAGAACCAGCTCGACTTCCGGAACGCTGTCCAGCTCGGCCATCAGCTGGTCGGTTTCGCGTTCGAGCTGGCAGCGCAAGCGCTCCACTTCTCGGTCGCGCCAGCGGGCGTAGTCGCTATCGGAGCCCAGCTCGCGTTCGCCGGGTATGTTCCAGGCATGGAGCAGGGTCAGGCGGGCCTCGGGGAAGCGCTTGAGGGCCTCGCGCAGGGTATGGCGGCTGGCCAGAGAGAAGTCCACGGGCACCAGGATCTCCTGCCAGTCCCGATTGGCCGGCTGGATCACCGTCAGCACCGGGCAGGGCGCGCTTCTCAGCACCCGTGCCAGGGTGGTCCCGGCGACCAGATCGCTCAGGCCGCGCTTGCGGTGGGCCCCCAGCACGATCATGTCCACCTCGCGGTCATGCGCCTCGCGAACGATCTCGGCATAGGTGGTGCCCGCCACCGTCTGCAGCATCACGCTCGGTTCCGGCAGAGCATAATCCTCGCGAATGTCCCTCATGATGGCTTGCATGTCGTCGACGATGGCGGCCTCGAGATCATGCAGTACCCGACGCGGCAGATAAGGGTCGAGTACATGGAGCACGTCCAGGCGCGCCCCGCTCTCCGTGGCCAGGCGAATGGCACGAGCGAAAGCGGCACGATTCTCGGCTGAAAGGTCGCAGGCGAACAGCAGGGTTTGGGTCATGGCGTCTCTCCGGTGCGATGGGCCTGGCGAGGCAGACTTCAGCATGGGCGGCAGCCGGCGAGGACGCAAGGCCGTTTCGTTACCACCAGCGGTGGAAGTGGTGGACCGGTCCATGCCCTTGGCCCACATCGAGCCGCCGGCTCTCGGTGAGTGCTACTTCGAGCCACTGTTTGGCGGAGCTAACCGCCTGCTGCAGCGAGTCGCCCAATGCCAGGCGGGCGGCAATGGCCGACGAGAGCGAACAGCCGGTGCCGTGCAGGTTCGAAGTGGCGATCCGCGTGCCCTCGACCCAGCGTGTGGCATCGTTCCCGATCAGCAGGTCGGGGCAGCTGTCGTCGCGCAGGTGGCCCCCCTTGAGCAGCACGCTGCCAGCGCCCAGAGCGGCCAGTGCCGGCACCATCTCCATCATCTCGTCGCGGCTGGCCGGTGCCTGGCGTGCCAGCAACACCGCGGCTTCGGGCAGATTGGGGGTAATGATATCGGCGAGTGGGACGAGCACCTCGCGTACCGCGGCGATGCCAGCGTCATCGACCAGGATGTCGCCGCTCTTGGCCACCATCACCGGATCGAGCACGATCCAGCGAGGTCGTTTCGCCAGCAGGGCATCGCGAATGGTTTCGGCGACCTCCCGGCTCGCGACCATACCGATCTTCACCGCATCGATCTTCACGTCGTCGAGCAGGGTATCGAGCTGCAGGCGAATGAAGTCGACCGGTATCGGATGCACGCCGCGCACGCCGCGTGTGTTTTGGGCGGTCAGCGCAGTGATGACGCTGGTACCATAGGCGCCCAGCGCCGAGAAGGTCTTCAGATCGGCCTGGATACCGGCACCGCCGCTGGGGTCGGAGCCGGCGATGGTCAGCGCATTGGGAATGGGGCGATGCTGGGTCATGGCGTCGTCTCAGGGCAAGATAACGGTGTAGGGGGCGGAATGCTGAGTCTGTTCGTGGTGGCTTTCGTCAGTGCCACCTTGCTTCCGGGTGGCTCCGAGGTGTGGCTGGCACGACAGTGGTGCGTGGGTCAGCCGCTGTTGGCGCTGTGGCTGGTGGCGACCACGGGCAATACCTTGGGCAGCCTGGTCAATGTCTGGATGGGGCGCTACGCCCGCCGTTTCCAGCACCGGCGCTGGTTTCCCGCCTCGCCCCAGGGGCTGGTGCGTGCCGAGCGCTGGTATCACCGCTTCGGCGAATGGAGCCTGCTACTCTCCTGGGCCCCGGTGATCGGCGATCCACTCACCGTACTGGCCGGCGTCTTTCGCCTGCCCTGGTGGCGGGCCATCCTGCTGATCACTCTGGCCAAGGGGACCCGCTACGCCGTGGTGCTCTATCTGGCCCAGGCGTGGCTAGCCCCGCTCTGCCAGTAAAGGCGCCTCTGCCATCGAGCCTGTGCCTTATCTCAGGATCGATGGTAACCAGGTGGCCAGCCCCGGAAATAGCGCCAGTGCCACCAGCATACCCAGCTGCATCAGGATGAAGGGGATCACCCCACGATAGATGGCCGAAGTGGGTACCGATTGCGGCGTTACCCCGCGCAAGTAGAACAGCGCGAAGCCGAACGGCGGCGTCAAGAACGAGGTCTGCAGGTTCACCGCAATCATGATGCCGAGCCAGATCGGGTCGAGACCCATCATCAGCAGCACCGGACCGACGATGGGCACCACCACGAAGGTGATCTCGATGAAATCGAGAATGAAGCCGAGCAGGAAGATCACCAGCATCACCACCAGCGTTGCACCGACCACACCGCCGGGCAGCGCTTCGAACATCTCCTTCACCAGCTCCTCGCCCCCATACGCGCGGAACACCAGCGAGAACAGCGCGGCGCCAATCAGGATCAGGAACACCATGCTGGTGACCTTGGTAGTGGTGAACACCACCTCCCGCAGCATCGGTATGTTGAGCCGGCGATTGGCCAGCGCCAGCAGGAAAGCGCCGGTAGCGCCCACCGCCGAGGCCTCGGTGGGGGTGGCGAAGCCGCCCAGGATCGAGCCCAGCACGGCGACGATCAGCAGCACCGGCGGAATCAGCCCCTTGATCAACAACGGCAGAATGCTGCCGGTGTGGCCAAGCTCCTGTTTCAGCACGTCCCGGTCTGCGGCCGGGGCGCTTTCCGGCTTCAGCCACGCGACGATCATCATGTAGAGGATGTAAGCCACCACCAGCAGCAGACCGGGAATCAGGGCGCCGACGAACAGGTCGCCCACCGAGACGGTCTTGGGGCTCCATACGCCCATGGCCAGCTGAGCGCGCTGATAGGCGTTCGAAAGGACGTCGCCCAGCAGTACCAGGGCGATCGAAGGCGGTATGATCTGGCCCAGCGTGCCGGTGGCGCAGATGCTGCCCGTCGCCAGCGACGGCGAGTAACCGCGTTTGAGCATGGTCGGCAGCGACAGCAGGCCCATGGTCACCACGGTGGCACCGACGATGCCGGTGGAGGCGGCCAGCAGCATGCCCACCAGGATCACGGAAATCCCCAGGCCACCGCGCAGGGTACCGAACAGCAGCGCCATGGCGTCTAGCAGGGTTTCGGCCACGCGTGACTTTTCCAGCAGCACACCCATCAGCACGAACAGCGGAACGGCCAGCAGCGTCTGATTGGTCATGATGCCGTAGAGACGGTTGGGCATGGCGCCCATCATGCGCGCCTCGAAGGGCACCGGCACGCCCATCTGCAGCAGCAGGTGGCCGAGGCCGGCAAAGATCAGGGCGGTTCCGGCCAGCGCCAGGGCTACCGGGTAGCCCAGCATCAGCACCGCACAGACGGTGAAAAAGAGGAACAGCGGCATGAACTCGAGCAGGGCTTCCACGTCACACCACCTCGTCGTGTTCTGGTGTATTGCCCGGCGCCTTGCCGCGCAGAATCAGTATCTGTCGAATCACTTGCGCCACGCCCTGCAGCAGCAGTAGCGCCATCATCAGCAGGATCAGCGTCTTGAGCAGATAGACGCCGGGTATGCCGCCGTCGGGCGAACGTTCGAGGATCGCCCAGCTGCTGCGCACGTAACCGAAGCTCGACCAGGCGATGAACAGCACCACCGGAAAGAGCAAGAACAGCGTTCCACAGAGGTCGACCCAGGCTCGGCCGCGGGCGCTGAGCTTGCGGTAGAAGATGTCGACGCGAACATGGCCATCGTGACGCAGGGTCCAGGCGGCCCCCAGCATGAAGACCATGGCGTGCATGTACATCACCGACTCCTGCATCACCACGCTGTGGATGCTGAAGACGTAGCGCATCACCACGATGGCGAACTGTACCGCCATCATGATGATTACCAGCCAGGCGATGGAGCGGCCCACGACCTCGGTAAAGCCGTCAAGCCATGCGAGCAGGACCGGATCACGGTTCGCGGTGTGCATGGTGGAAATCTCGTGTGAAGCGAATCAGGGACCGCATCATCGCCGATTACGCGGCGGGCGTCATCCCTGCGCCTCAACGCCTGGTCCTCTGTCTGCGTACGCTAGAGGTTCTGTCGCTTGTGCAGCGCCTCGAGCAGGGCGAGGCAGGGCGCCGGCAGCGCCACGTCCACGGCGATGGGAAGATGGTCGGAGAAGAGGTGGTCGAGTACGCGGACGTCACGAGCCTCGAGAGAGTCGGAAAGCAGGATGTGATCCAGCGCTCGTCGCGGCTGCCAGGAGGGGTAGCTGGGCAGCGGGCGCACCGGGTGCAGCGGCAGCGAGGCGCAGAAACGAGAATGCACGTGCAGCTGTTCCGGTGTGCAGTTGAGATCGCCCATCACCACCACATGACGCAGTGGCTGAATGATTTCGCTGAGATAGTCGAACTGGCGCATTCGGGCGCGATGGCTCAAGGCCAGGTGCGCTACGAACAGGTGCAGGGCATCCGGGCCGTCGCCGTAGCGGGCATGAATGGCTCCGCGACCCGGCAGCGTGCCGGGCAAGCGATGCTCCTCGACGAGGGTCGGGGCAAGGCGCGACAGCAGCCCGTTACTGTGCTGGGCAAAGCGGCCCAGGTTGCGGTTGAGCTGTTGGAAGTGATGAGGGAAGCCGCCGCGTGTGGCCAGGTATTCGACCTGATTGACGTGGCTGGAGCGAAAGCTGCCGCCATCCACCTCCTGCAGGCCGACGATGTCGAAGCGACTCAACACGCTGCTGACCATGTCGAGCCGCCGCGCCCGTTGCGGGTGCGGCAGCAGATGCTGCCAGCTGCGGGTCAGGTAGTGATGGTAGGCCGAGGTCTGGATACCGACCTGCATATTGAAGGTGAGCAGCTTCAGGTGCCCACCTTCCAGAGTCGGCGTTCGAGCGTTGGCCAGATGCGATAGATCGGCAGACACGGTCAGTCTTCGCGTTCCTGGCGCACACGTCCGATCAGCGCATCGGCGATCTGCGGCATGTTCTCGAGGCTGCCGGCGGTGCTTGGCGTCACCAGATAGCGGCCGTCGACGATCAGGGCCGGTACGCCCATCAGGCGCATGCTGCGCATACGTGCGTGGGCCTGGTTGACCTGGGCTTTGACCGCAAAGGCATCCAGGGCCTGGCGGGCCTCTTCCTCGCTGACACCATAGTCGCTGAAGAAGGCGGCGATGCTGCCGGTGTCGTTGAGCCGACGCCCTTCCTCATGAATGGCGGTGAAAATATCGGCATGCGCTTCTTCGAGGATGCCCAGCGACTCGGCGGCGTAGAACATCACGGCGTGGGTATTCCAGTCGCCGCCCATGGTGGCCGGGAGGTGCACCACGCTGACGTCATCGCCGAGGGTGTCATACCACGCTTTCACGCTTTTCTGCAGGTTGTAGCAGTGAGGACAGCCGTACCAGAACGCCTCCGTCACCTCGATCTGCCCCTCTTCGACGCGAGTCTCGACAGGCTCGGGCAGCCGTTCGTAGTGCTGACCCTCGACCAGGTTGGCCGAAGAGAGCGTTGCCAGGCCGAGGCCGGCCACGGCAATCACGGCGGACTGAAGAAAGCGGAAGGGCTTGAACATGAATCTTTTGCTCCTTGAGAGACCGCAGAGAGATGGGGCGGCTACATCGTAATAGTGTGGTTATCGCTCACTTTGAGCCCTGGAGTCGACCACGGTTCCCGAAAAATTCGTTTCCACTGCATAAGCATGAGGCGGCAAGGAGCCGCCTCATGCTGCCGGAGCGAACCGGCGAACGGATAACGCAGTGCTCAGTGCAGACCGTAGATATAGCTGGCCACGGCCTGCATGTCGGTATCGCTCATCTTGGCGGCAATGTCCGACATCATGTTGCTGGGGTCATTGGCGCGCTCGCCGCTGGCAAAGTCCTGAAGCGTCGCGACGGTGTACTGCGGGAACTGTCCGGAAAGCGCCGGATAGACGGCGGTATTGATGCCGACGCCGGTGGGACCGTGACAGGCGGCACAGGCGGGGATGCCCTTGGCCATGTCGCCGGCACGGTAGAGCTCCTGACCGCGCATCAGCGCCTCTTCCTCGGCATCGGCCTGGCCGACGTTGGCATCCTGCTGGGCGTAGAAGGCGGCAACGTCCCAGGCGTCCTCGTCGGAGAAGTCGTCGACCTGACCGACCATTTCCGGTACCAGACGGTTGCCGTCGCGGATGTCGATGATCTGCTTGGCCGTGTAGGACATCTGCTGTCCGGCGAGATGCGGGAATGAGGGAGAGGAGCTGATGCCGTTCTGACCGTGACAGGCGGCACAGGGCTGTGCCAGCTCGCGTCCCGCTGCAGCGTCGGCGTCTGCTTCCAGGTCGGCGTGGGCGACGCCAACGGCGCCGATGGTAAATGCCAGGCTTGCCAGTAACTTTCTCATCGCAGTTTCACTATGCCGTTATGGGTTGTACCGGTACGCATCCTGGGAGCAGCCCGAGCCTCTCGTAAACCAGGCCGGCCTCGCCCTGCCGTGAAGCGCCATTGCTTCGGTCGCTGCCAGCAAGAGCACGGTGGTACACTAGCGCGCCCAGGTCGCAGACAAAAGACACCGCATTATAACGAAACAAGCCGGCATCGGGAATGCAGGTCAAGAACCCGACGCTGTTCTCCGCGATGCAATCGGCAGGAAGTTGAGGCCATGACCCAATTGAATTACCAGACCGCGCGCTTCCTGACCAGCGCGCCCACCCTTGCCCAGTGCCCGTCCGACGACGGTGCCGAAGTGGCCTTCGCCGGCCGCTCCAACGCCGGCAAGTCGAGTGCAATCAACACGCTGACCCGGCAGAAGGCTCTGGCGCGCACCTCGCGCACGCCGGGGCGCACCCAGCTGATCAACTTCTTCACCCTGGGCGATGACACCACCCGACGCCTGGTCGACCTGCCCGGCTATGGTTATGCCAAGGTTCCGGAAGCGGTCAAGCTCGAGTGGCAGCGCCATCTCGCCGACTACCTGCGCGGCCGCCGCTCGCTGCGCGGGGTGGTGCTGGTCATGGATGTACGCCACCCGCTTACCGAATTCGACCAGACCATGCTGGGCTGGGCCGACGATCAGAACATGCCGGTGCATATCCTGCTGACCAAGGCCGACAAGCTGAAATCGGGTGCCGCCAAGAGCGCCCTGCAGCAGGTGCGCAGCCGCCTGCGCGAATGGGAAGACCTGGTGACGCTGCAGCTGTTCTCTTCACTCAAGCGTGAAGGAGTGGACGAGGCGAGCGCCCGCCTGGATCAGTGGCTGAGCGATCCGCTTTCTCCTTAGCCCGAGGTCATTGCGGCGCTTTCTGACCCAGCCTGCGCAGTAGCGCAGGTATTTCGCGTACGTGATCGAGGCGATGAATGCCGGCGGGAAGAGGCGTGTCGTCGATATGAGGCGAGATCCAGGCCACCTGCATGCCCAGCCGCCGCGCCGGTTCGACGTCTTCACGCCAGGAGTCGCCCACGTGCAGGGCACGGTTCGGAGCGACGCCCAGCCTGGCCAGGGCAGCCAGGAAGGGCCGAGGGTCCGGCTTGGGGGCGAACATCTCGCCGGCGGCAATGGCTACCGGGAAGTGGCGCCCCAGTGGCAGGCGGGCTATCTCGACGTTGCCATTGGTGATGCTGGCCAGGCGGTAGTGGCGGCCCAGTGCCGTCAGCAGCGCCTCAACTTCCGGATGTGGCTCGACCCGGTGGCGCAGCGCCATGAAGCGTTCCATGGCCGCCCCGGCCCATTGCTCGGCAGCCGCGGGGTCAATCCCGTACTCCCCCAGCATTTCACGCAGCGCACGCTCGCGCAGCCAGGTGAAGTCGCCTCGGCGCAGCGGATGAGCGCGAGCCAGGGCGCGGCGATGCTGTTCGAAGCTTTCCAGTGGGAAGCGTTCGGCAAAACGCTGCGTGGCGCTGCGCCCTTCTCGTGTCATCCAGTCGTGCAGGGCCTCGTCGAGCCAGGCGTAGTGGCCGGTCTCGGTGGCGACCATCACGCCGTGGTTGTCCCACAGGGTGTCGTCGAGGTCGAAGGTGATGGCTTGGAGCGGGGTGGAATCCGTCATGGTCATGGGTCGGTCGAATCGGCACGCCGCCGACGTGCACGGGGGTGGGCGGCATCGTAACTTGCGGCCAGGTGCTGCCAGTCGAGCTTGGTGTAGATCTGGGTAGTGGAGAGATTGGCGTGTCCCAGCAGCTCCTGCACCGCGCGCAGGTCCTGGCTCGACTCCAGCAGGTGGCTGGCAAAGGAGTGACGTAGCCGGTGGGGGTGCAGGTGTTCGGGTAGGCCGCGGCGGCGAGCCACTTCGGTGAGCCTTTTTTGAATGGCGCGATGGCCGAGGCGGGCGCCGCGGGCACCGACGAAGAGCGCCGGTTCACCGTCGGCGGCCAGCGTCGGGCGCGCCTGCAGCCAGGCCTCGAGTGCGCTGCGGGCGCTAGCTCCTACCGGCACCTGGCGCGGCTTGCCGCCCTTGCCGAGCACCCGTACGCGGCGGCTGTCGAGGTCGCCCAGATCGAGCCCGGCCAGCTCGGCCAGACGCAGGCCGCTGGAATAGAACAGCTCCAGCATGGCCTGGTCGCGCAGCGACAGCGGTGAACCGTCGTGGGGCGTGTCGAGCAGCCGGGCGAGCTGGTCCACGTCCAGCGGCTTGGGCAGGTGGGCGCCTTGGCGAGGTGTCGGCACCAGCTCGGCGGGGTTGTGCTCGAGCAGGCCCGCCTTGACCAGGAAGGCGGCGAAGTGGGACACGGCGGCCCGTTGTCGTGCCAGGCTGCGTGGCGCCAGACCGCGGCTGCGCTCGGCGCCGAGGAAGCGGCGTACCAGGCCTACGTCGAGGCGGGACGCATCGCAGACGTCACGCCCTTCCAGAAATGCCGCGAGCGCCTCGAGGTCGAGACGGTACGCCCGCAGCGTGGCGGGGCTGGCGGTGCTCGAAAGCGCCGCCAGGCAGGCTTCCAGCTGACCTCGCAGGAGGTTGTCAGCCATGCTTCGGCGGCGTCTCGTGGGTGGGCGGCGCATGGCGCAGCAGCAGCCGGGCCAGTACGTCACCCAGGTACTCGGTGAACAGGGTATCCATGCTGGCGCGGAAATGGTCCGGATCGGGACTGGCCAGTACCAGGTAGCCCATCGGCTCGCCCAGCGTCAGCCGAGTCAAGGCGCAGGAGCCGGCCTGACGTGGCGGCCGCACGTGAGGCAGCAGGCGGCCCCAGTCGGTGGACGTGAGCCGAGTGCAGCGGCTGGCGCGGCCGTCGAGCAGCGCGGCCAGGCGAACGCCGGCGTGCTCGTCGAGCACATGGCGAGGTGGCTGGGGCGGCAGTGGCTCGTGATTGGTGAGCTGAGCGGGGCACCACAGCGCCACGGCCGGGATCTGGAAGTGCTCGGTCATCTGCGTCGCCAGTGCTTCGCCCAGGGCATCGGCATCCTCGGCTTCCAGCAGCGCCAGCACCAGCTCGCGAGTGCGGCGATACTGCACTTCGTTGTGGCGCGCCGACTCCAGCAGCTGCTCCAGCCGCCACTCGGCCTGCTCCGCACGGCGACGCAGGTCGTGGACCAGGCGCTCCAGTAGCGAGGTGGTGCCCTGGGCTTCGGGGTGCGGCACCTTGAGCTGCTGGAGCAGGCCTTCACGGCCGACGAAGAAATCGGGGTGACGGGCCAGCCACTCGGCCACCCGGTCCGGATCGAGGGTCTTGCGCGGTTCGGGGACGGCTCGGGTCATGCATGACTCCTTCGGTTCGGTGTTCCCGGGCTGTCAGGCCAGGGCAATGCGTCCCTCGAAGACGCGTTCGGCGGGGCCGGTCATCAGCAGCGGTGCCTCGGCATGCGGCCATTCGATCTGCAGGTCACCGCCACGCAGGCGGACCGTCACGGGACTTTCCAGAAAGCCTTGGCGAATGCCGCTGGCCACTGCGGCGCAAGCGCCTGTGCCACAGGCCAGGGTTTCGCCGCTGCCGCGTTCGAAAACGCGCAGGCGGATCTCGTGAGGCGTGACCACCTGCATGAAGCCCACGTTGACCCGCTGAGGGAAGCGCGGATGGTGCTCGATCAGCGGGCCGAGGCGTGCTACCGGAGCGGTATCGACATCGTCGACGCGAAGCACGGCGTGGGGGTTGCCCATGGAGACGGCGCCGATCTCGAGGGTTTCGCCCTGCACGTCGAGCCGGTGCAGCGGTCGATCCTCGTCGGCGTCGAAGGGCAGCGAGGCCGGCTCGAAGCGCGGTATCCCCATGTCGACCGTTACCTGGCCGTCGCCGTTCATCTTGAGCATCAGCGGCCCGCCGGCAGTTTCCACATGAATTTCTTCCTTGTGGGTCAGGCGCTGGTCGTGCACGAAGCGAGCGAAGCAGCGCGCACCGTTGCCGCAGTTCTCCACTTCACTGCCGTCGGCATTGTAGATGCGATAGCGAAAATCCATGTCGGGGCTGCGCGGCGGTTCGACCAGCAGCAGCTGGTCGAAGCCGACACCGAAGCGGCGATCGGCCAGACGGCGGATCTGATCGTCGCGCAGCCGTGCCCGCTGGGTGACCAGGTCGATCACCATGAAGTCGTTACCCAGACCATGCATCTTGGTGAAGTGCAGCAGCATCAGCGCTTCTCTCCCTCACCTGCCGTGTCGGGCAGCAGCGATTCGCCGGCCCATAGCGACTCGACGGTTTCGCGGCGACGCACCACGTAGTAGGCGTCACCGTCGACCATGACTTCGGCGGGGCGTGGTCGGCTGTTGTAGTTCGAGGCCATGACGAAGCCGTAGGCGCCGGCGGAGCGCACCGCCAGCAGGTCGCCCGCACCGATGGCCAGGTCGCGCTCCTTGCCCAGGAAGTCGCCGGTCTCGCATACCGGGCCGACTACGTCGTAGGTAGCGCTGTCGCGGTAGTGGCGGGTATCCACCGGGATGATCGCCTGCCACGCCTGATACAGCGCCGGACGGATCAGGTCGTTCATGCCGGCATCGACGATGGCGAAGTTCTTGGTCTCGCCGGGCTTGAGGAACTCCACCCGGGTCAGCAGCACACCGGCGTTGGCGGCAATCGAGCGACCCGGCTCGAACAGCAGGGTCAGGTTCTCGCCGTGCTTCCACTGGGCGAGGCGCTCCAGTAGCGAAGCGGCATAGTCGAAGGGCTGGGGCGGGCGCTCGCCGCGGTAGGGCACGCCGAGCCCGCCGCCCAGGTCCAGGTGTTCAACCGCGATGCCGCGCTCACGCAGACGCTCGAGCAGTACCAGCAGGCGGTCCAGGGTGTCGAGGAAGGGCGCAAGCTCGGTGAGCTGCGAGCCGATATGGCAGTCCAGGCCGACGACCTTCACCGCCGGAAGGCTTGCGGCCAGTTCGTAGACGGCGACGGCCTCATCCACCGGGATGCCGAACTTGTTGGCCTTGAGTCCGGTGGAGATATAGGGGTGGGTGCCGGCATCGACGTCGGGATTGACCCGCAGCGATACCGGGGCCACCTTGCCCAGCCGTTCGGCCACGGCGTTGAGCCGCTCGAGCTCGGGGCGCGACTCGACGTTGAAGCACTTGATGCCCAGCTCAAGCGCACGCGCCATCTCGCTTTCCTGCTTGGCCACACCGGAGAACACCACCTTGCCCGGGTCGCCGCCGGCAGCCATGACGCGCTCCAGCTCCCCCACCGAGACGATGTCGAAGCCGGCACCGAGACGTGCCAGCAGACCCAGCACGGCAAGGTTGGAGTTGGCCTTTACCGCGTAGCAGATCAGGTGCGGGTGGCTGCCCAGCGCTTCGGTATAGGCGCGGAAGTGGCGGGTCAGCGTGGCCTTGGAGTAGACGTAGCAGGGCGTGCCGATCTCTTCGGCCACCTGGGACAACGGGACTTCCTCGCCGTAGAGAACGCCGTCGCGATATTCGAAGTGATCCATGATTCAGTCTGTATCCTCGTGGGCGTCGTCTTCGGCTCGCTCGCCCTGTGAAGCCGCGGCGTTGCCGTAGCGCTCGGCGGCGGCCTCGTCAGTGGGCAGATAGAGCGGCCCGGTCTGACCGCAGCCGGCCAGCAGCAGGCTGGCCGATAGCGTCAGCGTGGCCAGGGCAAATCGACTCATGGGCGACCGTCGCTCATGGCAGCCAGAGCGTCGCGAGCGCGCTGGGCAGCGGCACGCACCTGATCGGGAGCGGTGCCGCCGATATGGTTGCGTGCGGCCACCGAGCCCTCCAGTGTCAGGACCTCGAACACGTCGTCCTCGATGACCTCCGAGAACTGACGCAGCTCGTCGAGGCTCATCTCCGAGAGATCCTTCTTCTCGCGCAGGCCGAAAGCCACCGACTGGCCGACGATCTCATGAGCGTCGCGGAAGGCGACGCCACGGCGTACCAGGTAGTCGGCAAGATCCGTGGCGGTGGAGAAGCCGCGGCGGGCGGCCTCATACATGCTCGCCTTGCGCGCCTCGATGGCCGGGACCATGTCGGCGAACGCCTTGAGGCAGTCGCGCACCGTGTCGAGGGTGTCGAACAGCGGCTCCTTGTCCTCCTGATTGTCCTTGTTGTAGGCCAGCGGTTGCGACTTCATCAGCGTCAGCAGACCCATCAGGTGGCCATAGACGCGGCCGGTCTTGCCGCGCACCAGCTCGGGCACGTCGGGATTCTTCTTCTGCGGCATGATCGAGCTGCCGGTGCAGAAGCGATCGGGCAGGTCGATGAAATCGAACTGGGCGCTGGTCCACAGCACCAGCTCCTCGCTCATGCGCGAAAGATGCATCAGCAGGATGCTGGCGAAGCTGGCGAACTCGATGGCGAAGTCGCGATCGCTCACCGCATCGAGCGAGTTCTCGGCCGGGCGCTCGAAGCCCAGCAGCTCGGCGGTGACGTGACGGTCGATGGGGTAGGTCGTGCCGGCCAGGGCGGCTGCGCCCAGCGGCATCACATTGACGCGCTTGCGGCAGTCGAGCAGGCGCTCGTGGTCGCGAGCGAGCATCTCCTGCCAGGCCAGCAGGTGATGGCCGAAGGTCACCGGCTGGGCGGTCTGCAGGTGGGTGAAGCCGGGCATGATGGTGTCGGCTTCGCGATCGGCGAGCTCGATCAGACCCTGACGCAGGCGCGCAAGCTCGGCCTCGACCACGTCGATCTCGTCGCGCAGGAACAGGCGGATGTCGGTGGCCACCTGGTCGTTGCGCGAGCGACCGGTATGCAGTTTCTTGCCGGTAATGCCGATCTTGTCGGTCAGGCGTGCCTCGATGTTCATGTGCACGTCTTCGAGTTTCACCGACCACTGGAATTCGCCGCGCTCGATCTCTTCCCGGATTTCGCCGAGCCCTGTGACGATGGCGTCGCGCTCGGCATCGGTCAGCACGCCCACCCGAGCCAGCATGGTGGCATGGGCGATGGAGCCCTGGATGTCCTGCAGGGCCAGGCGCCGGTCGAAGCCGACCGAAGCGGTGAAACGTTCGACGAAAGCGTCGGTGGGTTCGCTGAAGCGACCGCCCCAGGACTGGTTGGTGCCGGGGGTTGGGGAACTAGGGCTCATCGGCGTGGGCATCCTGCGTATTGCATGCTGTGGTGTTCGGAAGCCGCGCACGGCGGCTACAGTCAGGTCTAGCAGTGTACCAGAGTCGGCGAGACTGGCGAGGGGCGGCGGCAATGCGCGGGAAGGCTGATTTTTCCTGCTTCGCCCGGTGCTTTATGATGAGTGTCAATGACCGACTGCCGACCGTGACCGATAATGTTGCGGCAACTATCGCTGAGCAGGGCCGCCGGGGCCCGCTGCATGGGGAGAACCACGTGCGATCCATCAACACGCTGCGCATTGCCACCCGCAAGAGTCTATTGGCCATGTGGCAGGCCGAACACGTTCGCGACCTGCTGATGGCCGAGCACCCAGGGCTCGAGGTCGAGCTGGTCGCGCTCTCCACCCGTGGCGACAAGATACTCGACACGCCGCTGGCGAAGATCGGCGGCAAGGGGTTGTTCGTCAAGGAACTGGAAGAGGCGATTCTGGACGGTCGTGCCGATATCGCCGTGCACTCGATGAAGGATGTGCCCATGCACTTCCCGGAGGGCCTGGGGCTGTCGGTGATCTTCGCCGGAGCCGAGCCAACCGATGCCTTCGTCTCCAACCACTACGGCGCGCTCGACGAGCTGCCCGAAGGCGCGCGTATCGGCACGTCGAGCCTGCGCCGCGGTCTGCAGATGCGCGAGGCGCGCCCCGATCTTGAAATCCTGACGCTGCGCGGCAACGTGCAGACGCGCCTGGCCAAGCTCGATGCCGGTGAGTTCGATGCCATCATTCTGGCGACCTCGGGGCTCAGGCGTCTTGGGCTTGGCGAGCGTATCGCCCAGGAGCTGACGCCTGAGGTATGCCTGCCCGCTTGCGGACAAGGGGCGCTGGGCATCGAGTGCCGTATCAGCGATCCTGAACTCATTTCACTGCTGGCGCCGCTGGACGACCCCATCACCGCCACTCGGGTACGCGCCGAGCGCGCCATGAACACTCGCCTCGAAGGGGGCTGTCAGGTGCCCATCGGCGGCTATGCCACCTTCGAGAACGATGGTCAGACGCTCTGGCTGCGGGCGCTGGTGGGCAATCCCGAGGGCACCGAGGTGCTGCGCGCCGAGGGCCGCGGTTCGATCCATGAGCCGGAAGCCCTGGGAGTTAGGGTGGCGGAGGATCTGCTGGAACAGGGTGCCGGAGAGATTCTGGCGCAGGTCTACGGCGCCTGAATGGCTGCCGGTCTGCCCGTTCTCATCTGCCGGCCGGGTGAGCGGGCCGCTGCCTTGGCGGCGGCCATCGAGGCAGTGGGCTGCCCGGTGGTAAACCTCGAGGCAATGGCGTTGGAAGCGCTGCCCGAGGATCCGGCGATGCGCCAGGCGTGGCTCGATTTCGACCACTTCCACAAGGTGGTGGTGGTCAGCCCCTTTGCCGCCGAATGCCTGGACAACGCCCTGGACCGCTATTGGCCTCAGCTGCCGCTGGGGACCCAGTGGTATGCGGTGGGGGCGGCCACCGCAGAAGCCCTTGGCCAGCGTTTTGGCGTGCCGGTGCACCTGCCGCCGGCTGCTGCCGGTGAAGACACCAGCGAGGCGTTGCTCGAGCTCGCCTCGCTGCGCTCGCTCGATGGGCAGCGCGTGCTGCTGGTGGCCGGGGAAGGGGGCCGCACGCTGCTGGCCGACACCCTGGCGGTGCGCGGCGCCAGGGTCACCCGCGTGGCGCTCTATCGTCGGCGCTTGCAGCCTCCGCCCATCGAGCTGCAGGGGCGTCTCGCAGGCGGTGAGTTCCGAGCGCTGGTGGTCAGCAGCGGCGAATTGCTCGAACATCTGGCAAGATGGTGTTCAAAGGCCACCTTGAACCAACCGCTAATCGTGTCCAGTCGCCGTTTGGCTACACTGGCCAGCAACTTGGGTTTTCGCACTCCCGTGGTGGCGGCGGGTGCCACGCCGGCGGCTCTCGCCAGTGCCGTGGCCGCGGCCTGCAACCAGGAGGATGCCGATGTCGATCAAGACGATCTCGAAAAGGGCTAGCGACAGATGAGCAAGCAGACCAACGATCAGGACGAACAGAAGTCGCCTTCCGGTAAGGGCCAGGACGGTAAAGGCCAGGGTGGCAAGGGTCGCGAGGCGACAGTCACGCCAAAGCCCACCAACGACACCGGCAAGGGTCCGCAGCGCTCGACGCCGGCATCCCCGCCGAGCACCAGCCCCAAGGCTGGCGAAAAGACGCCGGCGGCACCGGCCGCTGCCACGCCGGCCGCTGGCAAGAGCGCTTCAGCCGCTGACGACAAGGGCAGTGCCGGCCCTGACAAGCAGGCCCCGTCTGGAACCCCGGCCCCGGGCTCGACCAAGCCGGCCCAGCCGCAGGCTGGCGGCGACAAGCCAAGCGGCGCGAAGCCTGAGCCGGCCAAGTCCGGCGGTGGCGGAAGCGCGACGGCTGGGAGCCCGGCGGCTATCGACAAGCCTGCAACTGATAGGCCCGCTACCGATAAGCCCGGTACCGACAAGCTCAGCACCGACAAGCCCGCTGTCGAGAAGAGCGCCAATGCGTCCGGCAGCACCAGGGCGGCGCCTGCCGGCGGCGGAGCGGCAGTTCCACCTGCTGCCGGAGATGGCGGCAAGGGAGGCGGCCGAGCCGCGGGTGTTCTGGCCTTGATTCTGGTGCTGTTCCTGGGCATCGGTGCGGGCCTCTTTGCCTGGAACGCCTGGGAGCGCCTCGACGAACAGCAGCAGCGCCTGGCAGAACTCGAGGAACGTGCCGGTGGGGCCGCTTCGGCAGACGATGTCGCCCAGCTGCGCGCTGAGCTGGAGCAGGGTGAGGAGCAGCGCGATGCGGAAATGGCCGAGGCGATCGAAGCGATGCGCGGCGAGTTCTCCAGCTACCGCAGCGAAGTCGATGATGCGCTGGATCAGGTGCTCGCCGAGCTCTCCCGCGAGCAGGATGCCGACGAGCGCGAGTGGCTTCACGCCGAGGCCGCTTACTTGCTGCGTCTGGCCAATCAGCGGCTGCAGCTCGAGCGTGACGTGGAAGGCGCGGCGGCCCTGCTGCGCACCGCCGATGCTCGCTTGAACGAGGCCGACAATCCGGCGCTGCTCTCCGTGCGCCGCGCCATCGCCTCGGAGCTGTCGATCCTCGATGGCGTGCCCCAGGTCGATCGCACCGGGCTCTATCTGGCACTCGATGCCCAACAGCAGCGTCTGGCACAGCTGCCGCTGTCGCGTGAGCTCGAAGAGATTCCGGCTCGCTCAGGCATGCAGGAGGCCCCGGCCGGAGGCTGGCAGGACCAGCTCTCCCGTTTCGGCCAGGAGCTCAGGGATCTGGTGGTGATTCGTCATCACGATGAAGAATTCGAGACCTTGGTGACACCGGAGCAGGAGTCCTACCTGCGTCAGAGCGCGCGCCTTGTTCTCGAACAGGCTCAACTGGCGCTGCTCAAGGAGGAACAGGAGCTCTACGAGGCCAGCCTGGACAAGGCACTGGCCCTGATAGAAAGCTACTACGATACCGAGCGCAGCGAGGTACAGGCCGTCATCGAGCAGCTCCAGGAACTCCAGGGCGAGAACATCCAGCCTGCGCTGCCCGACATCAGCGGTTCCCAGCAGGCTCTGGCCGAATTCATCGAACGTCGTTTCGGCTCGCGTAGCGACCGGGGAGATGATGCATGAGAAAGCTGCTGCTGATCGTTCTCTTCGGCCTCGCGCTGGGGGCACTGCTTGGTCAGCTGATGGTCTCGGTGCCCGGCTATTGGTTGGTGCGGGTGGGCGACACCTCCTATCAGACCTCGTTCTGGTTCGGCCTGGTATTGTTGATGGCGCTGTTCCTGGTCGTGCACTTCGTGCTGCGCCTGCTGACACGCATGAGCTACCCCGTCAGCCGGCTCAAGGTATGGAACCGCCGGACCCGGCACCGCAACGCCATGAAGCGTACCGTGAGGGGGTTGGTGGCGCTGGCCGAAGGGCGTTGGAAGCGCGCCGAGAAATCGCTGGTCAAGGCTGCTGACGACTCCAGCACCCCGCTGGTCAACTATCTCTCCGCCGCCCTGGCGGCACACTACCAGGGGCGCTACGAACAGGCCGACACGCTGCTCAAGCGTGCTCATCTCTCCACCGAGGGGGCCGACAGTGCGGTGGGACTCATGCAGGTCCAACTGATGCTGGATCGCCAGCAGTACGAGGAGGCGCTGGCCATCCTGACCCGTCTCGATCGCCAGATGCCCAACCATCCCCAGGTGCTGAAGCAGCTCAAGCAGGCCTATCTCAGCGTCAACGACTGGGAGGGGCTGCGCCGTCTTATGCCGCGCCTGGCGTCGCGCCAGCTGATCTCGCCCCAGGAGCGTAACCAGCTGGAGCTGCGAGCTTACAAGGAGCTGCTGGTTCACGAGGCGCGCGATCCGGACAACGTGGAGCGCATCCGCAGCCTGTGGGCCGACATGCCGGATCCACTGCGTGGCAATGTCGAGCTCGTGGTGCTCTATACCGAAGCCCTGGTGCGCGGCAACGAAGAGGGTATTGCCGAGCGGCTGCTGCGCCACTCGCTCAAGGAGCATTGGGACAGCCGTCTCGTGTTGCGCTACGGCCTGCTCAATGTCGATCCCAAGCGGCAGCTGGTGCATGCCGAGAAGTGGCTGCAGGAGAGGCCCAACGACCCCGACCTGCTGCTGACTCTCGGTCGCCTGTCGCTGCGCAATGCATACTGGGGCAAGGCCCAGGAGTACTTCGAGGCCAGCCAGCGGCAGCGCCCCAGCGGCCTGGTCTGTGCCGAGCTGGCTCGGCTCTACGCCAACCTGGGCGAGCATAACAAGAGCCAGCTCTACTATCGCCAGAGCGTCGAGCTGCTCGACAAGTCGTTGCCCTCTCTGCCGCAACCGGCCGAGCCGGTCGAGCCGGTCGACTCAAAGGCAGCAGCTCAAGAGCAACCCAAGGCGAGTTGAGCCTGTAGCGCATCGAAACGTCGAAGGCAATTCAGGGGGCGCAATGGCGCCCCTTTCTCGTGTCGCAGGAGGACAACGTGGCACTGAAGCAGGTCTGGCAGCGCTGGACGTCGCGCTACTTCTCCGATGAGCAGGCAGTGATCCTGCTGATCTTGCTCGTCGTTGGCTTCACGGCGGTGCTGTGGTTGGGACGCATGCTGGCGCCCTTTCTGACGGCCTTGGTGATTGCCTTTCTGCTCCAGGGGTTGGTGTCGCGGCTCACTCGGCGGGGCATCCCTCATCTGGTCGCCGTCATTGCGGTATTCCTCGTCTTCATCGGCCTGCTGCTGGCGGTGGTGCTGCTACTGATCCCGCTGGCCTGGACCCAGCTTACCGGTCTGCTGCAGGAGATACCCTACATCGTCAATCAGGGGCATGAGCTGCTGGAACTTCTCGAAGCCCGCTTCCCCAACCTGGTGAGTCCCGAGCAGATTCAGGCGTGGACTGCGATGGCGGGCCGCGAGGCCACCCAGCTTGGTCAGCGACTCCTGGCGCTGTCCATCGCCTCGCTCGGTAATGTGATGACCTTGATCATCTACCTGATCCTGGTACCCATTCTGGTGCTCTTTCTGCTGAAGGATCGTGTGTTGCTGCTCGGCTTTCTCCTCCCTCTGCTGCCTGAGAAGCGCACTTTGATGAGCGAAATCTGGGTGGAAATGGAGAGTCAGCTGAGCAATTACGTGAGAGGGAAAGTGGTCGAGATCCTGATCGTCAGCGCCGTCAGTTACGCCACCTTTGCGCTTTTCGGGCTTCCCTATGCGCTGCTGCTGGGCATGCTGGTGGGGCTCTCGACATTGATCCCCTATATCGGGGCGGCGGTGATCACGCTACCCGTTGCCGCAGTGGCGGGTTTTCACTTCGGTCTTACTCAGCCCTTCCTCTACGTGGTCGTTGCCTACGGTGTGATCCAGGCCCTGGATGGCAACGTTCTGGCCCCGCTGCTGTTCGCCGAAGCGGTGAACCTGCACCCGGTATCGATCATCGTGGCGGTACTCTTCTTCGGCGGAATCTGGGGCTTCTGGGGGCTGTTCTTTTCGATTCCCCTCGCCACGCTGGTGAAGGCCCTGCTGCTGGCCTGGCCACGGCAGGAGAGTCGGCTCACCTAGCGAAGCGCAAAAAAAGGGGGCTGCCATGGCAGCCCCCGCGATCGTGCAGCTTTAAGGTCTAGTCTTTCTCCTCGTAATCGCCCTTGAACACGGGGTTCGGCTTCGAGCGCGGGTCGTCCTCGCTTTCGCGGCTGCTTTCGCCGGAGCGGGGCTGGCCGCCGGGGCGGCCGTCGATGTCGAAGTTCTGCTGCATCAGGCGCACGTTGGCCGGCGGTGCTTCGCCCTCCTTGCCCACGCCGAAGTAGAGCGTGGTGTGCGGGAAGGGGATTTCGATACCCTTGGCGTCGAAGTGCAACTTGACCAGGCGGTTGTAGGCGCGCCCCACGCCCCACTGGGTGCCCGGGGTCGTTTTGATGCGCACGCGAATATTGATCGAGCTATCGCCGAGCCCCGTGACGCCAGCTACCTCCAGCGGCGCGACGATGCTCATCTTGTGAGTCTCGTCGGCGGCCAGCTCGTCGAAGGCTTCACGCAGGACGACGATCGCCTCGTCGATGCTCTCGCGATAGGCGATGCCGTACTCGCCGACGTGATAGCCGAACTCGCGCATGAAGTTGGACACCGTGTCGACGCTGGAGAAGGGCACGATGTGGTAGGTGCCGAAGAGGTCGCGGATACCTACCGAGCGTATGCTGAGCCGCTCGGCGGTGCCGGTGATGCCGCCTACCGAGACCACATCGCCGGTATTCATGGCGTTTTCCACCTGAATGAAGATGCCGGTGATGATGTCCTGTACCAGCTTCTGCGCGCCGAAGCCGATGGCCAGGCCGAGCACACCGGCACCGGCGATCAGCGGGCCGATATTGATACCGATTTCGGCCAGGATGATCATCCCGGTCATGGTGATCAGGGCGATGGCCAAGGCATTACGAAACAGGGACAGCAGTGTCTTGGCGCGGGCATCGGGCTCACCGGTGCCGGTCTCGGGGTTGAGCTTGTGTTCGATCAGGCTGGCCAGCCCCAGCCATACGGCAATGGCGAGCAGCAGGATCACCGCCACGCTGACCAGCGTACCGACCAGTCCACGACCGCGCTCGGAGGCGTACCAGCCGGCCAGGTCGAAGGCACCCCAGGCGTCCAGCACCATTAGCACCACGGCAATGAGAATGATCGTGCGGATGAACCGCAGGGCGTTGGGTACATAGCTGTTCAGCCGCGGCTCAAGCAGTGGCAGCTTGCGCCGCATGTCATCGGAAAGACGGATGCGACGCCCAATGATGTGAGTCAACAGGCTCGACAGCAGCATGCCCACCACCACTACGACCACGGTCTTGACCGTTGCTATCAGCACGAAGGGTAGCGCGTCCGCCGGGCGCGTCAGGGTCAGTACCAGAACCATCAGGAAGTAGGCGAGGGCGAACAGGTGCCAGGTGCGCGCGAACAGCCGCAGCGAGATCCGGCTGGCCGTAAAATCGGATCGGGCCGCCATGGCATCGAGCTCTTGGCGAATGCGCAGACGGTTCCTGAGCACTACCGCCACGGCGTAGAAGAAGGCGCCGAACATGATCAGGGCGCCCACGGCCTGCCCCATCGTCGGCGTCGTGTAAACGCTGATCAGCGGCGCCACCACTAGCAGGCCATAGCCCACCAGTCCGATAAGCCGGGCGAGCCAGCGATTCCAGTAAGATGCCTCGGTGGCCGATATGGGCAGCAGCCGCAGTCCCTCGTAGCGCGATGCGAACAACATGCGAATGGCCGCCTTGATGAGCTCGATGATCAAGAAGGCGTTGAGGAACAGCGAAGCGCGGGTCGAGAGCTCGCCGGCCTCGCCAATGGCGAAAGTGGCGATCAGGTTGCCGCCCACGTAGGCGAGCGCCACTACCAGCGCATCGATCAGCGCGGCGACGGCAACGCACAGTACCAGACGGATAATGGGATTGAGCGCGCTCTCCCGCTGCGACCATAGGCTCAGCCGGGAGAACAGCGGTCGTGACAAGCGCCGAAATAGCAGGAACAGCGCGAAGGTGGCGGCGATGACCAGGCCCAGGTTGATCGCTGCGGTGACGAACTCCCCCCAGTCGAAGACGGCGTCGGCATCGGCGGTGAACAGGCCCACCACCACCTCGACCACATTGCGTACCTCGCCGCCGATATCGCTGACGACGCGGCTGGTGATTTCGGCCAGCTGCCTGGGCAGCGATATCGGGTCATCCGCCCGGGCGGTATCGGCGGCAAGCGTCGGGTCGGTAGCGGCTTGACGGCGCAGGTGCTCGATCAGTTGCTGTCGGGTCTGCTCGTTTTCGAGCAGTTCGGCGAGTACCTCGGGTGCGGGGGCGGCGTCATTGTCGGCGGGTTGGGCCATTGCCGGTGCTGCGACCAGTAAGGTGATCGAGAGCCAGGCAACCAGCAAGGCAAGGATCCGTTGTGCTATCACGCGTGACCTCCATCTCGGGCGTGTCGGCAGGGAAATCGTGCTGCGTAACGGTAATCATACGTGTTCATGTGGCCGGGAACGAATGATTAGGGACATTACGCAGCTTATTGTGCAGATGGTGTACAAATAATTCCACTTGTGTAATATTTACTTTGCGTCATCCCTTGGCGCGATTCCCTGCAACAAGTTCGACATCCCCCTTTATTGCCATCCGCCCCGGATGGCTTCTTTTTTTGTTCCCATGCTTCGACTCGGCTAGCATCGTCCTTCGGTGCAGCGAAAGGGTGGGACACGTGTGAGCATGGGGTTACTGCTGATGATGGCAGCGGGGGGGGCGCTCGGGGGCATGGCGCGCCTGGCAGTTGCCGACCTGTTCGCCAGGCGGATGGGATCGACGTTTCCCTGGGGAACGCTCGCGGTCAATCTCAGCGGCGCCCTGCTCGCGGGCGGACTGGCCGGTTGGTTTGGCTTGTCCCAAGAGATGGGCCTGCCGCGCGGGTGGTTGCTACTGGTGGTAGGGGTGCTGGGCGGCTATACCACCGTCTCCTCGTTGAGCCTGCAGAGCCTGGCGCTTTGGCAGAGTGGCCGTCGGCCCGCCGCACTCGTCAACTTGTCCTGCACCCTGGTCGCCGGGCTGGCCCTGGCTGCCCTCGGCTGGTGGCTGGTGGGGCGGCTGGCATGAGCGGCTGGCGCAGCTATGCGGCGGTGGGGTTGGGCAGCGCCTTGGGTACGTCGCTGCGCTACCTGGTATCGGTGGGCTCCCTGGCCGTACTTGGCCCCGCCTTTCCCTGGGGCACGCTGATCGTCAACCTGCTGGGTTCATGGCTTATCGCTGCCTTTGCCGCGCGAGCATCCTTACGCAGTGGGGGAAGGGCCGCTCGCTGGCAGCCCTTCCTGGCGGCCGGCTTCTGCGGCGGCTTTACCACCTTCTCGCTGTTCAGCCTGGAAACGCTGCATCTGCTCGAAAACGGCCGGCCCGGCCTGGCGCTCCTCTACGTCTTGCTGAGCGTGCCGCTGTGGCTGGCCGCCGCCTGGTTGGGCGATCGATTCGTGCGGGCTCGCCACGGCTGACGGCCCGCTGCCAGGCCGTACTCAGCGCTTGGTCTTCTCGGGTCTTTTCCTGGCGGGCTTGCCCGTCTTGGCCGGCCCCGGAGTATTGGCCTCGCCGCGAAACCGTTCGCGCACGAGTGCCAGCAGCCCCTGGGTCGAGGCGTCGAAGTCCTGGCTATGCTCGTCGATACGTTCGCTGATCTCTCCGGCGATGCGCTTGCCCAGCTCCACGCCCCACTGGTCGAAGGAGTTGATGTTCCAGACCACCCCCTGGACGAACACCTTGTGCTCGTAGAGCGCGATAAGCGCGCCGAGGTTCTTCGGCGTAAGCTCGTCGAGCAGCAGTACGCTGGAAGGGCGGTTGCCGGGGCAGCTGTAGGGGTCGAGACGGCTGCCGCGCTGGCTGCCTTCCATGAAGGCGTTGGCCTGAGCCAGCATGTTGGTGAGCAGGGCGAAGTGGTGCTCCTCCATGCCCGGCTCCGGCTCGAGCGAGGCGATGAAGTCGATCGGCACGAAGCGGGTGCCCTGGTGCAGCAACTGGAAGAAGGCGTGCTGGCCGTTGGAGCCGGTCTGGCCCCAGACGATGGGGCCGGTCTTGTAGTCCACCGGATGGCCGAAGATATCCACCGACTTGCCGTTGGACTCCATGTCGAGCTGCTGCAGGAACGAGGGCAGCTGATGCAGCGCCTGGTCGTAGGGCACGATGGCCTGGGTTTCGGCGCCCATGAAGTTGATGTGCCAGATGCCGATCAGGGCCATCAGCACCGGCATGTTCTCGCGGAAGGGCGCGGCGAGGAAGTGCTGGTCCATCTCGTAGGCGCCCTGGAGCATCTCCATGAAACCGTCGAAGCCCACCGCCAGGGCGATGGGCAGGCCGATGGAGGACCACATCGAATAGCGCCCGCCTACCCAGGCCCAGAACTCGAACACGTTCTCCTCGCGCACGCCGAAGGCCATGGCGGCCTTCTTGTTGGTGGAGGCGGCGACGAAGTGGGCGCCGATGTCGGCCTCTTCGCCGGCATTGTCGAGAAACCAGCGTCGAGCCGTCTTGGCGTTGAGCAGGGTCTCCTGGGTGGAGAAGGTCTTGGTCGAGACGATGAACAGCGTGGCGGCCGGGTCGAGGCGGGCCAGCACCTTCTGGATATGGGCGCCGTCGACGTTGGAGACGAAGTGGAAGTTGAGTTCGGGATGGCGGTGCTTGAGCAGCGCCCGGCAGGCCATGTTGGGGCCGAGGTCGGAGCCGCCGATACCGATATTGACCACATCGCGGATGCGTTTGCCGCTGTAGCCCTTCCACTCGCCGCTGCGTACGGCCTCGGCGAACTGGCGCAGCTGCTCACGGGAGCGGCGGATTTCGGGCATCACGTCCTTGCCGTCGACCATTACCGGGGCGTCGCCCATGTTGCGCAGCG
>NZ_JBYCKL010000057.1:0-67794 GCF_057473365.1 Halomonas sp. TH-94 | reverse complement strand
CGGCGTCTTCGCAGCCGGCCTGACGCAGCACCACGGGATAGGAGCCGGGGCCGACCACGGTGCGGATGTCGAGGCGGGTATGCAGTTCGCGCAACCGTTCGCCGTCGGTGTCCACCACCGTGATGTCATTCTCCTCGCGGGCCAGATGCTCGGCCAGCGTACCGCCGACCTGGCCGGCGCCCAGGATGATGATCTTCATATGCTGTCAGGCCCGTCCAAACGACTCTGCGACGCCGTTATGGCGCCGCAGCATCCGTGGCTAGCATAAACCAGCCGAAGGTGATGTAACAGGTGCGTATCGCGACTGGCGTCAGTCGAGGGTGAAGCCCACCTTGACGGTTACCTGCCAGTGGCCGATGCGGCCATTCTCGATATGTCCCCGGGTATCGGTCACTTCGAACCAGCGCATGCCGTGCAGGCTGTGCGAGGCCTTCTCCAGGGCGCGTTGGACGGCATCCTCGATGCCCTTCTCGGAGGAACCGGTCAGTTCGATATGTTTGTAGACGTGATCGCTCATGGGTGCTCCTTGCTCATGTGATCGATGACAGGGCAGCTCAGCCCTGCCGCTTCAGTCTGGCATAAAAAAAGCCATCGTGGCTGTCGGGCTCGGGCAGCAGTTGGCGACCGGCGCCAACCGGTGTGCCCCAGCTCATCTCTTCCGGAGTGGTGACGATGGCGTCGGGGGTGCGCTCGAGGAAGGCGCGGATCTGCTCGTCGTTCTCTTCGTGAAGCACCGAGCAGGTGGCATACAACAGCGAGCCACCGGGGCGCAGTAGCGGCCACAGATTGTCGAGCAGTCGTGTCTGCAGCTCGGCCAGCTTGGCGATGTCGGAAGGCCGCCGCAGGCGCTTGATGTCGGGGTGGCGGCGAATCACGCCGGTGCCGGAGCAGGGAGCGTCGAGCAGAATGGCATCGAAAGCGGTGCCGTCCCACCAGTCGCGTCCCGTGGCGTCGGCATGCACCAGCGTGGCCGAGAGTCCCAGGCGCTCGAGGGTATCCTCGACCCGCGCCAGACGCATGGCGTCGCTGTCGAGCGCCAACAGTTCGATGTCGAACAGTTCCAGCAGGTGCGCCGTCTTGCCGCCGGGGGCACAGCAGGCGTCCAGCACTCGTCCGCCGGGCCGTGGAGCCAGCGTTGGCCCGAGCAGTTCGGCGGCCAGCTGGGCGGCTTCGTCCTGCACGCTGACGTCGCCCTCGGCGAAGCCGGGCAGGGCCTGCACGTCACAGGGCTTGTCCAGTACCAGGCCATCGGGGGAGTGCGTGCACAGGCGCGAATCCATGCCGCTCTCGACCAGCCTGGCCAGGTAGGCCTCGCGATCCCCGCGGCGCCGGTTGATGCGCAGGGTCATCGGCCCGGGCTGGTTATTGGCGTCGGCAATGGCACGCCAGTCGTCGGGCCAGGCTTGACGCAGCGCCTTCAGCAGCCAGCGGGGATGCAGCATGGCCACCGCCGGGTCCTGATCGACCTCCGCCTGCAGCGCGGCGGATTCCCGCGTGAGTCGGCGCAGGCAACCGTTGAGTACTCGGGTGGCCCACTCCTTGCCCAACTGGCGAGCAGCGCCCGCCGTTTCGCCTACCGCGGCATGGGCGGGAATGCGCAGATAGAGCTGCTGATAGATGCCCAGCAGCAGCAGCGCCTGGACATCGGCATCGCGAGCCTTGAACGGTGACTTGAGCAGCTTGGCTGCAAGTGCTTCGAGGCGGGGCAGTGTCCGGCAAACGCCGTAGCACATCGCCTTGAACAGAGCGCGGTCGCGGGTCACGACTTGATGGTCGTCGAGCTCGTTGAGCGAGCCCTTGCCGGTAATGACGGGCACCAGGGCGCGGGCGGCACTGGCACGTACCGCCTGGCCGCCGTCCTGGACCGATTTTCCAGCACGGGTGGAGGGGGTGGAACGATGCATCAGACGCTCTCCTCGCGGGCATGGCCGAGAACCTGGCCGGGGCACAGCCGTTCGCTGCCGGCGTTGAGCAGATCGCGCGCGGCAAGCGGCTTGCCGCCTGGCAGCTGGGCCCGGGTCACACGCAGTACCTCGTCACCCTGTATGCCGCAGGCGATACGCAGCGCGTCGGCATCCGGAGAGAGCAGGGTGCCGGGAGCAGCCATTGCTTCGTCGTCGCGTCTATCGGCCGCTTCGGCCATCAGAAGCCGCAGCCGCTCATCGCCGCAGGCACACCAAGCCACCGGCCAGGGGTTGAAGGCGCGCACCTTGGCGGCAAGCTCCTCGGCCGGCCGGGTGAAGTCGAGTTCCGCCTCGGCCTTGGAGAGCTTGGCCGCATAGCTCATCCCTTCTTGCGGTTGAGGCGTGGCGGCAAGCCCCTCGCCTGCCAGGGCATCCAGCGCCGTGACGATCGCCTCGCCGCCCAACTGGGCCAAGGTATCGTGCAGCTCGCCGCCGGTGGTGGTCGCGGTGATGGGGGTGCGACGCGTAAGCAGCATGTCGCCGGTATCGAGTCCGGCGTCCATCTGCATGATGGTCACGCCGCTCTCGCTGTCGCCCGCCTCGATGGCACGCTGGATCGGCGCCGCTCCGCGCCAGCGCGGCAGCAGCGAGGCGTGTACGTTGAGGCAGCCCAGGTGGGGGATGTCGAGCACCGCCTGGGGCAGAATCAGCCCGTAGGCGACCACCACCATGATATCGGCCTGATGAGCGGCCAGCTCGGCCTGGACATCGGCGCTCTTCAATGTGGCGGGCTGCAGTACCGGCAGGTCATGTTCGAGAGCGAGCGACTTGACCGGGCTTGCCGTCAGCTTGCGGCCGCGTCCGGCCGGTCGGTCGGGCTGGGTGTAGACGGCGACGATCCGGTGCCGGCTCGCCAGCATGGCCGCCAGGCTGGCAGCGGCAAAATCGGGCGTGCCGGCGAAGATGACGCGCAGAGGTGGGGACATGTGTCGAGCCTTGCCAGTGTACGGATGCCCTCATCATAACGTGGGCGGCGCCAAACGACGAAGGCCAACGCGGTTGCGTTGGCCTTCATGGGGTACGAGAGAGGGTTTATCAGGCGGATTGCATCTGCTTGTGACGCTTCTGCATCTTCTTGAGCACCCGGTCGCGCTTCAGTGGCGAAAGATAGTCGACGAAAAGCACGCCTTCCAGGTGGTCGTACTCATGCTGGATACAGTGGGCCAGCAGGCCATCGGCCTCGAGCTCATAGGGCTTGCCTTCGCGATCCAGCGCCTTGAGATGAACCTTCAGCGCACGCGGCACCTCGGCATAGTATTCGGGAATCGACAGGCATCCCTCGGACATCAGCTCGCGTGCCTCGCCGATAGGCGTGTAGGTCGGATTGATCAGCACCAGGGGGCTGGAGCGCTGGTCGCTGACGTCCATCACGATCACGCGGCGGTGCACGTCCACTTGGGTGGCCGCAAGGCCGATGCCGGAAGCGTCGTACATGGTTTCGAGCATGTCATCGACAAGCCGGCGCACCTCGTCGTCAACCGCTTCGACCGGTGCTGCCTTGGTACGCAGCCGCTCGTCGGGAAATTCGAGGATAGTCAATTTGGCCATGGCGTTGTAACCACCGTTATGCTGTCATTCGGGAATTGCCCCTATTCTAGGGGCCAGCAGGCCAGGGTGAAACTGCTGGCGCGCATATCAATTCAATAGTATTGGACTATAACATGGCACGTCGGTTCCGGCGTGGCGTGGGCTTCGAGAGGGCTGGCGCGAAGGGCAGGTATGGGGGCAGGGGGAAGGGGAATGAACAGCAAGATCAAGCGGCGGCCAGGAGCGCCGCTGAAGAAGATGCTGGCCTGGGGTAGCGCCGTCGCGCTGCTGCTGGCGGCGACTCTGGTACAGGCGCAAAGCCTTAGCTGGGACCAGGGGCTGCGCAGCGATGCACCGGATCGCTACACGGTGGTGCGCGGCGACACCTTGTGGCACATCGCCGGACGTTTTCTGCGCCACCCCTGGCAATGGCCCGAGGTGTGGCAGGTCAACCCTCAGATTCGCAACCCGCACCTGATCTATCCTGGCGACGTGATCTATCTCTACGACTGCAATGGCCGCCCTTGCCTGGGGCTCGAGCGAGGTCAGGGCGCGGTGCGGCTGTCGCCCGAGGTGCGTCGCATCCCGGTGCGCGAGGCGATCGAGCCTATCCCCCTCGATACGGTCCGTCATTTTCTGCGCGATCATCGGGTCATCGACGACCCCGAGGCACTCGATGAACTGGCCTATGTCGTGGCAGGCGACGACCGGCGCATCATCAGCGGAGCCGGAGATCGTGTCTACGCCCGCGGCGAGTTGCAGCGCGGGAATCGCTACGGCATCTACCGACTCGGTGAGCGCTACCACGACGCAGTCACCGGCGAGCTGCTGGGTCTGGAGCTGATCGGCATCGGTCGAGCCCGTGCCGAGCGCAGCGAGGACGGTATCGCGGTCATGGAGTTGCTTTCCGCCAACCAGGAAGTTCGCAACGACGATATCGTGATGCCGCTGGAGGAGCGCGAGCTGACCAGCGAGTTCATGCCGCGAGCGCCGGATGCCGACGTCCAGGGCACCATCCTGGCGGTACCAGGTGGCGTACGCTTCATCGGTCGGCTGCAGGTGGTGGCGGTTGACCGAGGACGGCGCGATGGGCTCGAGACGGGCCATGTGCTCGAGGTCGAGCAGCAGGGCGAGCGGGTAGTCGACCCGCGTACCGGCGAGTCGCTGCGCTTGCCCGGCACCGATGCCGGCCTGATCATGATCTTTCGACCCTACGACAAGGTCAGCTATGGCCTGGTGATGCAGGCAAGCCGCACTCTCGAGGTTGGCGATCGTGTTCATAACCCCCGGCGTGGGGTGGGGGTGGCGCAGCGGTGAGCAGAGGAGAGCCCGCACCAGGCCTGCCGGAGTGGCTGGCATTGACCAAGCTGCCGGGCGTGGGCCCGGCGAAGTTGACCGAAATCGCCTCTGCCGCTCCGGCGTGGCCCGCCGGATGGCTGGCAAGGCTGCCGCGGCAGGCGGCCACCCTGCTGCGGCTATGGCTCGATCATCCGGACCGCAGCCCGCTGAGCCAGGCGGTCGAGGCCGATCTGGCCTGGCTTGCGGCCACCCCCCAGCGGCATCTGCTCTATCCGGGGCATGCCGCCTGGCCCGCACTGCTGGATCAGATCGGCGACCCGCCGCCGCTGCTTTGGGCCTTGGGCGATCTGGCTGCACTCGAGCCACCCGGGATTGCCATTGTCGGCTCGCGCCGACCCACACGCGATGGGCTTTCCAACGCCGCTGCCTTTGGCCGGGAGCTGGCCAGCCGCGACTGGTGTGTGGTCAGCGGCATGGCACTTGGCGTCGATGGTGCCGCCCAGCAGGCCGCACTGGAGGCCGGCGGGCGCAGCGTGGCGGTGCTAGGCTGTGGCGTCGATGTCGTCTATCCGCCGCGCCATGCGCGGCTCTACCAGCAGCTGCTCGATCACGGCGGGCTGATCCTCTCCGAACACCCGCCCGGCACCCCGGCACGGCCTGGCTTCTTTCCGCGACGCAACCGCATCGTCACCGGTCTATCGCTGGGTGTGCTGGTGGTGGAGGCTACCGAGAAGAGCGGTTCCCTGGTCAGTGCACGGCTGGCCATGGAGCAGAACCGCGAGGTCTTTGCGCTGCCCGGTTCGATCAACAACCCTCAGGCAAGGGGCTGCCTGCAGCTGATTCGTCAGGGCGCGGTGCTGGTACGCCACGTCGATGACATGCTCGAGGAGCTCAGCCATTGGTCGGTCGCGGCGTCTCTGGTGGCACCCGCCGTTTCGCCCGCTGCACCCAAAAGCGAGGGTGCTGCCACGGTCGATCCGCTGCTGCGCTGGCTCAGCGATTCTCCCTCTCCCCTGGATGCACTGGTCAACCTCACGGGGCTTGCCGTACCCGATTGCCAGCGGCGTCTGCTGGAACTCGAGCTGGAGGGCCGCGTCGCTCAGGCTCCCGGCGGCTGGGTGCGCCTGCGTGAGAACGCCTGAGCGTGTTAGCATCCGAGGCCTTTTCGTATCGCTGCGGCCGCCTGCCGTGACCGGCGCCGCTCTGCAGGAGAATCGAGAACGTGGTAGATACACTTGATGCCGTCGTTGCCGCGTTGCGTGCCGGCGGTGTGATCGCCTATCCCACCGAAGGCGTGTGGGGACTGGGCTGCGATCCCGACAACGACGAGGCGGTGGCCCGCCTGCTGCGGCTGAAGGAGCGCGATCCGGCCAAGGGACTGATCCTGATTGCCGCCTCGATCGAACAGTTCGCGCCATGGCTGGTTGGTCTACCGCCGGAGCTGCATGCCCCCCTGGTCGCCAGTTGGCCGGGACCCAACACCTGGCTAGTGCCGGACAACGGGCGCACCCGCCCCCTGGTGCGTGGGGCCCACGAATGCGTCGCCCTGAGAGTCAGCGACCATTCGGGGGTCGTCGCGCTGTGCCAGGCCTTTGGCGGACCGCTCGTCTCGACTTCGGCCAACAAGGCCAGCGAACCCTCGGCCATGAGTGCCGCGCAAGTTCGCGAGATCTTCGGCGACGAACTCGACGCCATCGTCGAGGGGGAGCTGGGTGGGCTCGACCGGCCCAGCACCATCCGCGATTTACGCAGCGGCCGGGTGCTGAGAGCCTGAGGGCGGCGACCCGCGTCCACGGCCTGTCAGCAGCCTGGGCGCATACCCTCGAATGACATGAACCGGAAGCACAGGAAGACGACATGGCGCATGCCAATCTCGATACGGTGAAGAGCTACCTGCTCGACCTCCAGGACAGGCTCTGTTCCGGCCTGGCTGCCGAGGACGGTGGCGCCGGGTTTCGCGAGGAGAGCTGGCAGCGTGAGGCCGGCGGCGGCGGGCGCTCACGGGTGATCGAGAACGGTCGCGTGTTCGAGAAAGGCGGGGTCAATTTCTCGCACGTATACGGCGAACGGCTTCCGCCCTCGGCCACCGCGGCGCGGCCGCAGCTTGCCGGTCGCGGTTTTCATGCGGTGGGCGTCTCCTGGGTGTTGCATCCGCATAGCCCGCACATCCCCACCAGCCATGGCAACGTGCGCTTCTTCATCGCCGAGAAGGCGGGCGAGGCGCCGGTTTGGTGGTTCGGCGGTGGCTTCGATCTCACCCCCTATTACCCCGTGCACGAGGACGTGGTGCACTGGCACCGGGTAGCTCGCGATGCCTGCGAGCCCTTCGGCCCCGAGGTGTATCCGCGCTTCAAGGCGTGGTGCGACGACTACTTCTATCTCAAGCATCGCGAGGAGACCCGCGGGGTGGGCGGTTTGTTCTTCGACGACTTCAATGAGTGGGGCTTCGACAAGAGCTTCGCTTTCCAGCGCGCCGTGGGTGACGCCTTTCTCGATGCCTACCTGCCCATCGTGCAGCGTCGCCGCGACATGCCATGGAGCGAGCAGGAGCGCGACTTTCAGCTCTATCGCCGCGGCCGCTACGTGGAGTTCAACCTGGTGTGGGACCGCGGCACCCTGTTCGGGCTGCAGAGCGGCGGGCGCACCGAGTCGATCCTGATGTCGCTGCCGCCGCTGGCACGCTGGGAGTATGGCTGGGTACCCGAACCGGGGACGCCGGAAGCGCGGCTGTACGAGGAGTATCTGCTCCCCCGCGACTGGCTGGGAGAGGAGGAGTCTGGGCATGACTGACCGCTACTGCGTCTTCGGCAATCCGATCTCGCACTCGAAGTCGCCGATGATCCATGCCGCCTTCGCCGAACAGACCGGCGAGGCTATGGAGTACACCGCCATCGAAGCACCGCTGGACGACTTTGACGGCGCCTGGCAGGCGTTTACCGCCAAGGGTGGGCGGGGGGCGAACGTCACCGTGCCGTTCAAGGAGGAGGCGTTTCGGCTGTGCGATACCCTGAGCCGGCGCGCTCGGCGGGCCGGGGCGGTAAATACGCTGCTGCTGGGCAAGAACGGTCTCACTTATGGCGACACCACCGACGGGGTCGGTCTGGTACGTGACCTGCAGTACCACGAGGTGAGGTTGGGCGGTGCGCGCATACTTATCCTGGGGGCCGGCGGTGCGGTGCGCGGCATTCTCGAACCGCTTCTTGCGTTGCAGCCTTCAAGCGTCCATGTCGCCAACCGAACGGCAGCCAAGGCGCAGGCGCTGGCCGAGGATTTCGCCGACCTGGGCTCCATCGAAGGCGGCGGTTTCGACGCGGTAGCGGGGCCGTTCGACCTGGTGGTCAACGGTACCAGTGCCAGCCTCGCCGGCGACCTGCCGCCGTTGCCCGATGACCTGTTCGCCGAGGGCGCCACGGCCTACGACATGATGTACGGCGCCGAGCCCACCGTCTTCCTGCGCTGGGCCGAGAGCCTCGGTGCGCGTGGCATCGACGGCCTCGGCATGCTGGTGGAGCAGGCCGCGGAGTCGTTCTTCCTGTGGCGCAACAGGCGTCCGGAGACGGGGCCGGTGCGGGCAGCGCTCAGGGGGCAGCTGCTAGATAAGCGTTGAAGCATAGAGTTGACAGCTTCAACGCTGCTTCCTAGGGTTGTTTGGAGATATTCATGCCGGGTGGAGTATCTGGCATGAATAATAACTACAATCCGAGGAAAATTTAGTGAATAACAAGATCAGGGCCGGAGTGCCCGGCAAGGTAGTTACCGCAGCTGTGAGTCTGGGATTGATGGTGGCGAGCGGGCAGGCATTGGCCCAGCAGCGCGTCGCTTCCATCGACCTGATGACCACCACCGAATCCTACGATCCCATCCGCTACGAAGCCGCCTTCATCATCGCCGAGCGCTGGCGCGAGCTGGGCTTCGAGGTCAACGTTCAGCCCACCGAATTCAGTACCGCGCTGGAGCGTTTCTACGACCAGCAGGACTTCGATGCGACCATCCTGGGCTGGAGCGGGCGCACCGACCGTCTCGATCCGCAGTTCTTCCTCAGCACTCTCGATTCGCGCCAGTCCAACCCCGGCGGCAACAACCCGGGAGGTTACGAGAATCCGGAGTTCGACGCACTGTTCGACCAGCAGTCCCAGGCCTTCGACATGGACGAGCGCCAGCGCATCGTTCATCAGATGCAGGAGCTCTACAAGCCTGACGCACCGCTGGTGGTGCTGTTCCATCGCGACGAGGTGGTGGCCTTCAATCACGACGCCTTCGAAGGCATCAACCCCATGGCCGGCGAGGGGCTTTATAGCGAATGGGGCCCCATGGAAGCGCGGCCGGTGGGCGATCGTTCCACCTTGCGTATCGGCGGGCCCCAGGAGCCGGACAACCTCAACCCGCTGGCATCCACCTCGGTGTGGGGCTGGAAGTGGATGCGGCTCTACTACGACCGCCTGGTGCGTCTCTCCGCCGACGTGGAACCGCTACCCTGGGCCGCCGAGTCGGTGGACCAGGTGGACGACAACACCGTGGCCGTTACCCTGCGCGAGGGCATGACCTTCCATGACGGCGAGCCGCTCACCGCCGAGGACGTCGCCTTCACCTGGAACTACTATCTCGACCAGGACTATAGCTACTTCAATTCCTATCTGGATGCGCTGGAACGTGCCGAGCAGGTCGACGAGCGCACCGTGCACTTCCATCTGAGCGAACCCTCGGCCTCTTTCGCCAGCATTTCGCTGTCGCAGATCCCGATCCTGCCCAAGCACCTGTGGGAGGAGATCGAGGATGCCTCCACGCTAGCGCCCGGGCAGATCCCCACCACCGGTTCCGGGCCCTTCGTGCACGAGCGTTTCGACCGCGGCGAGTTCATGGCGCTGAGCAAGTTCGAGGACCACTTTCACGCCGATGAGATCGCCGTCGACGGCGTCGAGTTCATCATCTATGCCGACATGGAAGGGGTCTATACCGGCCTGCAGACCGGCCAGATCGACGTCACCGCCTGGCGTATGGAGCCCGGCCAGATCGGCCTGGCGGAGGGCGAGGATCACCTCACCGTGGTCAACGTGCCGGACTTCGGCTACTTCCACATGACTTACAACCTGCGTCGTGAGCCGTTCGACGACCGTGCCGTGCGCCGTGCCCTGACCATGGCCACCGATCGCGAGCGCATGGTCAACGTGCTGCTGGATGGTCGTGGCGAGGTGGGTTCCAGCGTGATCGCACCGGTCAACACCTTCTGGAACGATCCCTTCGTCGAGCGCTTCGACTTCGACATGGATGCCGCCCGAGCAGAGCTGGAAGAGGCCGGTTACTCCTGGGACGACGAAGGCCGCCTGGTCAGATAAGCCATTTCCGACCCCGTGCACGAAGCTACCTCTCACCGCCCACAAGGCGGTGAGAGGATGCGTCAGCCGTTTACAGCGAGCCTTCCATGTCGTCACGCAGAAGTTACTTGATTCGCCGTGTGCTGCACGGCTTGATGGCGCTGTTCATCATCGCCACGATGCTCTTCTTCCTGTTCCGCCTGGGCCTGCCCGACCCCACCGCCGCCTTGATCACCGAGGGGCTGAGTCCCGACGAGCGCGAGCGCATTCGCGCCAGCTTCGGTCTCGACCGGCCGATCTGGGAGCAGTATTTCCTCTATCTCGGCAACATTCTTCAGGGCGATTTCGGCTACTCCTTCCACTACCGGGCGCCGGTTGCCGACATCATCTGGGAGCGGCTCGGCAACACCATGGTGCTGATGCTGCCGGCCATCGTGCTGGCCTACGCCGTGGGTGTGCCACTGGGGGCCTGGCTCTCCTGGCGTCGCGGCAGCCGTACCGACACCACCGGGATCTTCGTCGGCCTGATGTTCCGCTCGGCGCCGATGTTCTGGACCGGCATGATCGCCATCCTCGTATTCGGCATCGCGCTGGGCTGGCTGCCCACCAGCGGCATGCGCACGCTGCCCTACGAGGCCAGCGGCTTCTTCGACAAGATATTCACCCTCGATTTCCTGCACCACCTGATCCTGCCGGCGCTGGTGGTGGCGCTCTACTATCTCGGCTCGCCGCTATTGATCATGCGCAACACCATGCTCGAGGTTTACGGCGAGGATTTCATCGAAATGGCCCGCGCCAAGGGGTTGCCGGAGCGGCGCATCCTCTATGCCCACGCGGCGCGCAATGCGCTGCTGCCGGTGGTGACCCAACTGGCGGTTACCGTGGGACTGGCCGCCGGTGGCCAGGTGGTGGTGGAAGTGGTGTTCTCCTGGCCGGGCCTTGGCCGCGAGATCCTCAACTCGGTGCGCACCTCGGACTTCCCCCTTGCCCAGGCCAGCTTCCTGGTGATGGCGGCCTTCGTGGTAACGCTCAACCTGCTGGTGGATATCCTCTACACCTTGCTTGACCCGAGGGTGAGCTTCAAATGATCGGATCCCGCATACTCAAGAGCGCGCAGGAACCGCTGCGCGCGATGATCGGCGATCGCCTCTCCCTGGTCGGAGTCGTGGTGCTGTTGTCGATCATTTGCATGGCGCTGTTCGCGCCCTTTCTTTCCACCCATGAGCCACTGGCGGTGAACGAGCGCGAAGAGGGCTCGCTGCTGGCGCGCAGCGTCGACGGCGAGCTCACGCGCTGGGTGCAGCTGCCCGCGCTCGGCGAGCGTACCCTCAACGCGGCGGATTATCGCAACGGCGTCGGCCTGGCCGTGGGGCGTGACGGCGCCACCTGGCGCTATCTCGAAGGCGAGTGGCAGGAGCTCGACGCCCCGCTGCCGACGAGCCTGATCGATGTCGCCATCGGCCCCGGCGCTGCCGCGCTTGCCGTTGGCCTGGGCGGAAGCGTAGCGCTGCTCGACGATGCCGCCAGCGGTAGTGACTGGCAGCTACTGGAGGCGCCGGTTTCGGTAGCGCTGACCGGCGTGGCCTGGCTGGACGACACCACCGCACTGCTGGTCGGGGTCGACGAGACGATTCTGCGCCTGGATACCGCCAACGGTGAATTCGAAGCGCTGGAGAGCCCCCTGGGGCGCGGCATGACGCTCAGCTCGGTGGCGGTGGACGCGGACGGCAGCGCCTGGATGGTGGGCGAACGCGGCCTTACCCTGCGCCTCGACCCGGGCGACGACAGTCTGGCGCTTGAACGTCTGCCTACCAACCGTGACCTGAATCACATTCACCTGGCCGCCAGCGGCCACGGCCTGATCGTCGGCGAGCGGGGCACTCTGCTGGCGCGCAGCGCCGTGGGCGAGCGCTGGGAGAGCCAGGACTCACCGGACTCCCGCGCCATGCGTGCCGGCTGGGTCACCGACGAAGGCCACGCCTTCGCCGTGGGTCGCAGCGGCATCGTGTTCGAGCGCGAGGCGGACGAATGGCGCCTGGTACCCAGCGAAGAGGAACGCCACCTGCGTACCCTGATGGTCACCGACGATGGCTACTTCGCCCTGGGGTCGGATCGCTTCGTCAATCGCCTGGCGCCGCCTTCCGGCGAGCACTGGTTCGGCACCGACCACCTCGGTCGTGATCTCTACAGCCAGAACGTGCACGGTTCGCGCATTGCGCTGCTGGTGGGTTTCATCGGCGCCGCCCTGGTGGTGCTGATCGGGGCCAACGTGGGCCTGATCGCCGGCTACTTCCGCGGCCGCACCGAGACCGTGCTGATGCGTACCGTCGACGTGATGTACGGCATTCCCTTCGAGCCCTTCGCGCTGATCCTGGTGCTGCTGTTCGAGCCGAGTCTATTGATCGTGATACTCGCCGTGTCGCTGCTCACCTGGCGTACCGTGGCGCGGCTGATCCGTTCCCAGGTACTCAGCCTGCGCGAGCGTCCCTTCGTCAAGGCGGCGCGGGTGGCGGGCGCCTCGGACCTGCGCATCATGTACCTGCACATCTTCCCCAACGTGATGCCGCTGGTGTTCCTCGAGCTTGCCATCATCGTCGGTGTGTCGATCATCGCCGAGGCGACGCTATCCTTCCTCGGCTTGGGGCCGCCCCAATCGATCTCCTGGGGCGGCATTTTGCATAACGCACGGCTTTCCGGCGCCTGGCGCGACGCTTGGTGGTGGAACCTGCCGCCGGGGCTGTTCATCATGATCACGGTGCTCTCCGTGTTCTTCATCTCCCGCTCGCTGGAGCTGGTCGCCAATCCACGACTGAGGGCACGCCGATGACCGATCAACGACTGCTGAAGGTCGAGGACCTGGCCATTCACTACCGCACCGGGGCGGGGGCGGTCCAGGCCGTGGACGGCATCCACTTCGACCTGCGACCCGGGGAGGCGCTGGGGCTGGTGGGCGAGTCGGGCTGCGGCAAGACCACCGCGGCCAAGGCCATGCTGCGGCTGTTGCCACCCAACGGAGAGGTCCCCCGCGGACGCATCGACTTCGACGGGCGCGATCTGGCGGCGCTCGACGAAGAGAGCATGCGTAAGGTGCGCTGGAAAGAGATCGCCTGGATCTCCCAGGCGGCAATGAATGCGCTGGACCCGGTCTATACCGTGGGCGACCAGATCCTCGAGGCAATGAACGCCCACATCAAGATCGACCGCAAAGCCGCCTGGGCCCACGCCGAGGAGTTGTTTCGTGCGGTGGGCATCGATCCGGGCCGGCTTTCCGCCTATCCCCACGAGATGAGCGGCGGCATGAAGCAGCGTGCGGTCATCGCCATGGCCCTGGCACTGGACCCCAAGCTGATCATTGCCGACGAACCCACCACGGCGCTCGATGTCGTGACCCAGGCGCAGATCCTGGCGCGGCTCTCCAAGCTGCGCCGTGAACGCGGCATGGGGCTGCTGTTCATCACCCATGACATCTCGGTGGTAGTGCAGACCTGCGACCGGGTGGCGGTGATGTACGGCGGCCACATCATGGAGACGGGACCGGTCAGGGAAGTGTTCGGCACGCCCTTCCATCCCTATACCATGGGCTTGACCAACGCCTTCCCGACCCTGGAAGGGGCCCAGCGCGAGCTGATCTCGATACCGGGCAGCCCGCCGGACCTGCTCAATCCACCGTCGGGCTGTCGTTTTGCCGAGCGCTGCCCCTTCGCCACCGAGCGCTGCGTGCGCGAGACGCCGCCGCTGCATGCGGTGAGCCCGGACCGTCAGTCGGCCTGCCACTACCCGGATCAAGCCGAGGCCTTTCGCCTGAAGGCGGCGCTGAACGAGACCTGGGCGATAGTCGGCGAGCGCCTCAACGAAGCGGTGCAGGGTGCCGGCACCCTCGAGCCTGCCACGGCGGATACCCCGCTGCTGCTCGAAGTGGAGGGTCTCAAGAAACACTTCCCGGTGGAGCAGGGCTTCCTCGATGGCCTGCGCGGCAGGAACAAGGATCGTAAGGTCCATGCCGTCGATGGCATCTCCTTCGACCTGCGCGAGGGCGAAATCCTCGGGCTGGCCGGCGAGTCGGGCTCGGGCAAGACCACCACCGGTGAGATGTTGGTGCGCCTGCTCGACATCACCGAGGGGGAAATTCGCTTCGAGGGTGCCGACATCGCCAGGCTCAGCGGCAGCGAACTGAAGACGTTTCGTCGCCGGGCGCAGATGATCTTCCAGGATCCCTACCAGACGCTCAATCCACGTTTCACCATCTACGACATCGTGGCCGAGCCGCTGATCATCCATCGTCTGGCAGAAGGGGAGGCATTGAAAGCCCGGGTGGTGGAAACGTTGGAGCGGGCCGGGCTCAAGCCGGCCGAGGTGTATGCCGAGAGATTCCCGCATGAGCTTTCCGGCGGGCAGCGCCAGCGAGTCGCCATTGCCCGGGCCATCGTGCTGGAGCCGCGCTTCATCGTCGCCGACGAGCCGGTGTCGATGCTCGACGTCTCGATTCGTGCCGGCGTACTCAACCTGATGCACCGCTTTCGCAACGAGCTGGGCATTTCCTTCGTCTATGTCAGCCACGATCTGCCGACCATCCGCTACGTGGCGGATCGCACGGCGATCATGTACCTTGGCGAGATCGTCGAGGTGGGGCCCACCGAGCAGGTGGTGCGTGAGCGCAAGCACCCCTACACCCAGCTGTTGCTGGCGGCGAGCCCCGAGCCGGACCCCTCGGTGGTCAAGCCGCCGCTGGAAAGTGCCGGCGAGATACCCAGCGCGGTGGAGCCGCCCAACGGCTGCCATTTCCACACCCGCTGCCCCAGGGCCATGCCTCACTGTGGCTGGGAGGGGCGCGACGTGGTCACCGCCATGAGCGAGTGGCGTATTGCCGGCAACGAACTGGAACATCTGGGCCGTGCGGAGGTGGCCGGGCTCGACGTACACCTGCAGGTACGTGGCGGGAATGTCGATGCTGCGGAGCGAGAGCTCGACGCCTTGATGAGAGCCAAGCACCCGTCACTGGCCGAGGCAGGCGGCGTGGAGCGCCGAGAGGGGCAATTGAGCGTGCGCTTCGAGGCTCAGGCTTCGCCTCAGCGACGGCCTATAGCCGCTGAGCACTCGGTGGCGTGCTATCTCTACGAATAGCAGTGGAAGAGGTGACAAAAAGGCGCACGGTTTCACCGTGCGCCTTTCGCGCGGCTAGCGGCGGCGGACGTAGAGCCCCACCATGCACATGAAGACCCCCACCACCGATAGCAGCATGCCCCCGTTGACCAGCCAGGGCTGCCGCTCGACCCAGGGCACGAAGGGCTGGGGGCTGCTGCGGCAGGTGCCGGCAAGATAGTCCCAGGAGCCGCCCTGCACCAGGGTGCACTCCCGGACCTGGCTGAATTCCCAGAAATAGATCCCCATCAGCACCAGAATGGGCAATATCAACAGCAGTAGGCCGAGTCTCAGCATTGGTACTCCGTCGAGGCAGCGGGATAGCGGCTACGCCACGCTCTCATGGGCGCTGGCAGTTGGGCGTACGTCCCGCTTGCCGAGCTTGTTCATAGCGAGCCAGGGCACCCTCCATTTCGGACTGCAGCACCTGGGTGCGCTCACCGTGGCTGGGGTGAGTCGACATCCAGGCCGGGGGGCGGGCACCGCCTTCGGCGCTCATGTTGTCCCACAGGTCGAGGCTGGCCCGCGGGTCGAACCCGGCATCGGCCATCAGCCGGACCCCGATGACATCGGCTTCGGTTTCATGGCGGCGGGAGAAGGGCAGCATGATGCCGTACTGGGCGCCCAGACCCAGCGCCCCCATCAGCTGCTGACCGCCGGCACCCTGCATGCCGGCTGCGGATGACAGTACCGAGAGTGCCAGTTGGGTCGAGGTCTGCGTGGAGACTCGCTCGTTGGCATGGCGCGCCAGCACATGGCCGATTTCATGGCCCACCACGGCGGCTACCTGGTCCTGGTTGCGGGCGACCCGCAGCAGGCCGGTGTTGATGCCCATATAGCCACCGGGCAGGGCGAAGGCGTTGGCCTGCTCCGATTCGAACACGCGGATCTGCCAGTCCTGGTCGCGTTCGCGCTCCGGCAGTACGGCGATCAGCGCATTGGCGATGCACTGGGCATAGCGCTGCTCCGCCTGGCCGGCGGGGGGCAGATCCTGCTGGTACTGGTCGAATGCCTCGCGGCCCATCTGGTTGAGCTGGGCATCCGACATCAGCGTGAGCTGCTGGCGGCCGGTGGGCGAGGTAGCACAGGCGGTAAGGGTCAAGGCCAGGGTGGCCACGGCAACAAAACGAAACCAGCGCATTATCGATTCCTCATTCGTACAGGTCCCTTGAGACTCTGGACGGCAGTGACGGTTCGCCACAAGATACCCCGATCCGCCTCAAGGTCAACCGCAAACCGTGGAACTTCCAAGGAGATGCCAATGGATGCCGAGCTGAGCAAACGCCTCAGTCGCCTGCTGGATCATGTGGAGCACTGGCTGCCACCTGCCCCGCAGGAGGTCGACTGGAACCGCGACGTGGCCGCGCTGTGGCAGCGCCATGTATTGGGTGGGCGGCTGCTGCCGGTGCCGCCTCGCGACGCTCTTAGCCTCGACGACCTGCTGGGCATCGAGCGCCAGAAGCTGGCGTTGGTCGACAATACCCGCGCCTTTCTGCAAGGGCTGCCAGCCAATCACGCCCTGCTTTGGGGCTCACGCGGGAGCGGAAAATCTTCGCTGATCCGGGCTCTGCTCAACAGCCTGGCCGAGGAGGGGCTGCGCCTGGTGCAGGTCGATCGTCATGACCTGGCCGGGCTTCCGCTGCTGGTGGAGCACTTGCGCGGCCAGCCGCATCGCTTCGTGGTCTACTGTGACGACCTCTCGTTCGAGGGCCACGACGATGCCTACAAGGCGCTCAAGAGCGTGCTGGACGGCGCACTGACCGGGCCGCCGCCCAACGTGCTGCTCTACGCCACGTCCAACAGGCGCCATCTGCTGCCCGAATCCATGGCCGACAATGAGGGGTCGCGCCTGGTAGGGGAGGAGCTGCACCACGGCGATGCGGTCGAAGAGAAGATCTCCCTTTCCGACCGCTTCGGCCTGTGGCTCGGTTTCTATCCCTTCAGCCAGGATACCTATCTCGAAGCCTGCTGCCACTGGGTCAGCCAGTTGGGCAGCGCCAAGGACTGGAACGGCGATGCCCGCGCCGAAGCGATTCGCTATGCCACCCTGCGCGGCGGTCGCAGTGGCCGGGGCGCCTGGCAATTTGCCTGCCAGTGGGTGGGACGCCGCCGTCTCGCCGAGGGGGCGGGCAACCCGCCGCCCTAGCGCGCCAGCGTTCGCCATCAGGCCATGACCAGCAGTGCCGTCGTCACGGCGGCACCGCTGGCGAAGTACCAGAAACGACCCTGACGTTCCTCGGGTAGTTCTTCCTTCAGTACGTTGAGTATCAGACCGCCCGCCACGAAGGCGTACAAGGCGGCAATGACCTGCTCGTTCACTTCATGTGTCAGGCCAACACCCCAGCCGGCGAGTACCGCTGCCGTCAGCACCCACCTGCCCTTGTCCAGATAGACCTTGCGGTGGTGCTGTACCAGGCCGTAGTCGTTGACCAGGAAGTGAAAGCCCATGGCCAGATAGAAGAACAGCAGCTCGGGAAAAAGCGTCTCCTGATAGGCCAGGAGATAACCGATCAGGCTATTGTAGAGTCCGAACGAGCCGATATGCAGCCAAAAGACGCCGGCCTCGGCAGCCGTTGGCGCTCGCGACTCCTCCTGGTGCTGCGAGGGCTGCGAATGACGCTTGGCCAGGCGCTCCAAGCCATAGAAGGCCGACAGGCCGATCAGCGCCACCACATAGGCGTTGTACTCGATCCACAGCAGCGCGCCCTGATCACTGAAGGCTTGGTGTGCCTGGTGAAGGCCGGGAAAGATGTAGACGAAGACGTAGGCGACGGAAACGCCGCCTGCGAAGGAGAGCCAGGCTCGATGCGGTAAAAGCTGCTGGTAGTGAATGCGGGCGGCGAAGAGGTGCACGAGCGCCAGGCCGATAATGAACATGAGCTCCAGCAGCATTTGAGGGTCCCTCCCTGGACTCCCGTTCTCGGCTCAGCGCTGCGGCGTCAGCTCGCCATTCTCGCCGACGGCGAAGCGCAGGGTCGGCGTCCATAGGCCGGCGGGCAGGGTCACGCCCAGGCCGCGAAGACTGCCCGGGGTAATGGCGAGTTCGCTGCCCGCGGGCAGCTCACCCTGACTGGCAAGCTGTGTTGCCAGTTCCACCATGGGGCCCAGGCGCCGCCGGTCGGTAGCCAGTACGTCGAAGGCCACCGGCAGGCGCAGACGCGCATCGTCGCCCGAGGTCAGCGTCACGTCCTGCTGGTAGTTACCGCTGACCGGTTCGGCGCCCGGCACGTCCAGGGTCCAGCGGAAGCCTGACATCTCCACTGCCGGCATACCCGCCGGCAGCGACAGCCCCATTGCCAGGGTGGCCTGCACAGGCAAGCTGCCCATGCCGAGGCTCGAGGCGATCAGCGAAGCGACATCGCTGGTATCGAGTCCGGCCTGGATCGAGTAGGGGCCTATGCGGACCTCTTCCACGCCCAGCGAGGTCACGGCCAGGCGGAAGGCGAACAGGCCGGTCTGGGGGATGGCCAGACAGCCAGCAAGCAGCAGGGACAGACTCAATGGCGCCAGCAGGCGCCAACGGCGACGCGACAGCATGAACGACAGCATGCGACTCAGGAACATCGGTTCCTCCTGTGGATGACACAGCTCAGACGAAGGTTTGGTAGCAGGGTAGACCAGGATGGCCTTTTCGGGGTGACGACGGCCCGACCGGGTGGTCGGGCGTCGCGATCAGCGGCGTTTGTTGCGAGCGTCGCGGGTACGCCCCAGTTCACGCTGCTTGGCTTTCTCTCGGTCGCTGGCACCCGCCAGCGGGTCGAACGGGTTGTTGCCGGAGCGGAACTCGAAGCGAATCGGCGTGCCGCGAACCTTGAGTACCTTGCGAAACGTATTGATCAAAAAGCGCTTGTAGGCTTCCGGCAGCGCTTCGGTCTGGTTGCCGTGGACCACGATGATCGGCGGGTTGCTGCCGCCCTGGTGGGCCATGCGCAGCTTGATCCGCCGCCCGTGCACCAGCGGGGGTGGGTGCTGGCTGACGGCATCCTGCAGCAGGGTGGTGAGCCGGTTGGTCGACCAGTGGCTGTTGGCCGAGGCGAAGGCGCGCTCGATGGAGGGGTAGAGATCGCCCACGGCGGTGCCGTGCAGCGCCGAGATGAAGTGCAGCTCGGCGTAGTCGGCGAAGCCGAGGCGTCGCTTGATGTCGGCGCGCATCTTCTCCTTGGCCTCATGCTCGAGGCCATCCCACTTGTTCACTGCCAGTACCAGGGCGCGGCCGGTCGTCAATACGTAGTCGAGCAGATGCAGGTCCTGTTCCACCAGGCCGCTGCGTCCATCGAGCACCATGATGGCGACATGACACTCCTTGATCGCATCGAGTGTCTTGATGATCGAGAACTTTTCGGCGATCTCGCTGACGTTCTTGCGACGCCGCACGCCGGCGGTATCGATCAGCACATAGGGTTTGCCGCGTCGCTCGAAGGGAATCTCGATGGCATCGCGGGTGGTGCCTGCTTCGTCGAAGACGACTACCCGCTCCTCGCCGAGGAGGCGGTTGACCAGCGTCGATTTGCCGACGTTGGGACGACCGATGACGCCGATGCGAATCCCCTTGGTGCCGGTGTCCGCCGGGATGCTGAGGTCGCGCTCGGGGAAGGGCTGGAGCACTTCCTCGATCAGATTGGTGACGTTGCGCCCGTGGGCGGCGGCGATGGGATGAGGATCGCCCAGCCCCAGCTGCCAGAAGTCGGCCATGGCCGAGTGTTCTTCCAGACCGTCGGTCTTGTTGACCACCAGCCAGGTCTTCTTCTGGTTGACCCGCAGGTGGTTGGCAATGGCCTCATCGGCCACCTGCAAGCCGGCTCGGGCGTCCACCATGAACAGTACGATGTCGGCTTCGTCGATGGCGGCCAGAGACTGCTCGGCCATGGCGGCATCGATACCCTCTTCGTCACCGCTGATGCCGCCGGTATCGATCACCGTGTAGGCCTTGTCGCCGAGCATGCCGTTGCCGTACTTGCGGTCGCGAGTAAGGCCCGGAAAGTCCGCCACCAGGGCGTCTCGGCTGCGGGTCAGACGGTTGAACAGGGTCGACTTGCCCACGTTGGGGCGACCGACCAGGGCGATCACGGGTGTCATCGTCTAATGTCCAGGGCTTCCAGGCGTCCGTTGTTGGTCAACACATAGATGCGGCGGAAATCGGTGACCGGACGCACGCTGATACCGGAGCTGTCGACTCGCGTGCGGGCGCTGAAGCGGCCGTTCTGGACGTCGATCAGATGCAGGTAGCCCTCGAAGTCGCCCACCACCAGGTTGCCATCGGAAAACGCCGGGGCCGTCAGCCAGCGGCCTTCGAGGTCGCGGTTGCGCCACACTTCTTCGCCGGTGCGGGCGTCGAATGCGGTGACGTGGCTGGCTTCATTGACGGTGAACAGACGCTCGCCCACCAGTACCGGCGTAAGGTGGCTGGAGTGCTCGCGTTCCCACAGCATTTCGCCACTGGTGGCATCGAGCGCCACCAGCCGGCCATTGTAGCTGGAGACGAACAGGCGGCCGTCAGGGGTCAGAACGGGTTGTCCGCCCAGGTCCACCATGCGATCGATCTCGCTGCGTCCGCGAGGAACGGCGATACGGCGCTCCCACAGCGGCTGCCCGCTGCGGTTGTCCAGGGTGGCTAGGCGGCCGTTGGCAAAGCCGGCAAACGTCACCTGGTCGATGACCGAGGGGGTACCGGTACCGCGCAGCGTGAGGGACGGTTCGTTGGTCGTGTGGACCCAACGCTCCTGGCCGGTGCGACGATCCAGAGCGGTGATGGCGCCATCCACGCTCTGCACCACCAGCAGCTGCTGGTTGGGCTGGGGAGCCGCGAGCACCTCGCTGGGAACGCGCGAGCGCCAGGCGACCTGCCCGTCGCTCTGGTTCACGGCCAGGACTTCGCCGTTGCGTGTGCCCAGATAGACCTGCCCCGCCGCAGCTGTCAGGCCACTGGAAACCCCGACATCGAGATCGGTCTGCCAGCGACGCTCTCCGCTCTGGGCGTCTACCGCCATTAGCCGGCCGCGCTCGTCGGCGGCAAAGATCACACCGCCATCAAGAGAGGGCGAAATGGGGTAGACGGCACGGCCAAGGCCCTGGCCGACACGCTGACGCCAGTCGGTGGAGAGCTCTGCGCTGGCCTCGAAGCGCTGAAGCTCCTTGGGGCTGTAGCGCGGTTCCGCCTTGTTGGCACAGCCGGCCAGTGTTCCCAGGGCCAGAATCGCCATCAGGGTAAGCGCGGATTTACGAGCGAAGGTCGTTTTCATAGCGTGGCCTCTTCGGCACCCAGGTCGTCGAGCTTCAGCTGGACGCCATAGATCGGCTGATTACGTTGTTCGGCGACGGCAAGTGCTTCCTGCCAGGCCTGGCGAGCTTCATCGGTGCGGCCCAGGTTGAACAGGGCATCGCCGCGCACGTCGGCCTGCTGGGCAGCCAGGGCGGCCGGAACATCGCGCGCCAGGGTATCGAGAGCGGCTTCGGCATCGTCGCCGGCCACCTGCAGCCTGGCCAGGCGCAGCCTCGCCAGGCCCTGTACGTAGTCGCGTCGGCTGCTCTCGATGACGCCTTCCAGCACCTGACGGGCTTCGTCCAGATTCCCCTCCTCGACGGCCAGCCGGGCATCGATCAGCCGAGCCAGGTCGGCATAGAGGGTGCGGCCGTGGTTATCGGTGATCTCGGCGACCAGGCTACGTGCCTCGGCGACTTCACCGCTGTCGGTCAGGTTGACCAGATGCTGATAGCGCATTGAAGCCGATACCGCCTGGTTCTCCTGATGGTTCTGCCAGGCGTTCCATCCCACCACCCCGGCAACCGCGATGGCGACGCCGGCGATCAGCGCCATGCCGTTCTCTTTCCACCAGCGCTTGATGGCTTCCAGCTGCTCTTCTTCGGTTCTCAGCTCCGCCACGGGCGGTCTCCTTGTCACAGCAATATGCGGTTCGGTCAGGCGCGCTCGTCGCTCGCCAGGTTGCCGAGGGTATCGATCAGCTCGGCCTGTGCCAGGCTCAGCTGTTCGCGCTCCTCGCGCAGAAACTTGAGGGTTGCACGGCCTTCGGCGATTTCGTTTTCGCCCAGCAGCAGCGCCAGTCGGGCGCCGCTCCTGTCGGCCTTCTTGATACGGCTCTTGAAGCTGCCGCCACCACAGTGCAGCTGCAGACGCAGCGCGGGCAGCTCGCTGCGCAGCCTTTCGGCAAGCAGCATCGCCTGGGCAGTGGCGCCATCATCCATGGGCAGCACGTAGAGGTCCAGCTCGCCCAGGGCTGCGCCGGGAACCAACTCCAGGGTTTCGAGCAGCAGGATCAGGCGCTCGATACCCATCGCGAAACCCACCGCCGGTGTCGGCTTGCCGCCGAGCTGTTCGACCAGACCGTCGTAGCGGCCGCCGGCACATACGGTGCCCTGGCTGCCGAGCGCCGTCGTGGTCCACTCGAAAACGGTGCGCCCATAGTAGTCGAGGCCGCGTACCAGGCGTGGATTGATCACGTAGTCGATGCCGGCGGCCTGGAGCAGGGCCGTCAGGCCGTCGAAATGCTCGCGGGAGGCGTCGTCGAGATGATCCATCAGCTTGGGCGCATCGGCCAGCATCGGCGCCATATCCGGGTTCTTGGAGTCGAGGATGCGCAGCGGGTTGCTGGTGAGACGACGCAGGGAGTCCTCGTCGAGCAGGTCGCGGTGCTGCTCGAAGTAGGCCACCAGCTTGTCGCGATAGGCAGCGCGTGCTTCGCTGGAGCCCAACGAATTGAGCTCCAGCGTGACGTGATCGCTGAGGCCCAGCTCCCGCCAGAGGCGGGCGGAGAGCAGGATCACCTCGGCATCGATGTCCGGTCCATCAAGGCCGAAGGCTTCCACGCCGACCTGGTGGAACTGGCGATAGCGCCCCTTCTGCGGGCGCTCATGGCGGAACATCGCCCCCTTGTACCACAGCCGCTGGGTCTGGTTGTGCAGCAGGCCGTGCTCCATGGCGGCACGTACGCAGCTCGCCGTACCCTCGGGGCGCAGGGTCAGGCTGTCGCCATTGCGATCCTCGAAGGTATACATCTCCTTCTCGACGATATCGGTGACTTCGCCGATGGAGCGGGCGAACAGCGCCGTCTGCTCGACGATGGGCGTGCGAATCTCGGCGTAGCCGTAGCGCTGCGTCAGGCGCTGAACCGTCTCTTCGAAGTACTGCCACAGGGCGGACTGATCCGGCAGCAGGTCGTTCATGCCGCGGATGGCCTGGATCTTCTTCTTGGTGCTTTCGGGCTTGCTCAACGATGGCTCCTTGATGGTCGAGACGGATCATGCCCCACGGGCGATCACGTCCTTCTCGGCCTGTTCCTTCTCGCGAACCTTGTCGCGGATCAAACGTTCCAGGTCGTCGACCAGATGCTCATTGGTCAATTTGACGGCGGGCTTGCCGTCGATGTAGATCAGGTTGTTGGGGGTGCCACCGGTCAGGCCGATATCGCTCTCCTTGGCTTCTCCGGGACCGTTCACCACACAGCCGATCACCGAGACATCGAGCGGCGTCATGATGTCTTCCAGGCGCTCTTCCAGGGCGTTCATGGTGCCGATCACGTCGAAGTTCTGGCGTGAGCAGCTGGGGCAGGCGATGAAGTTGATGCCCTTGCTGCGCAGGCGCAAGCTCTTGAGCATGTCGTAGCCGACCTTGATCTCCTCCACCGGGTCGGCGGCAAGCGAGACGCGAATGGTATCGCCGATACCGTCCATCAGCAGCATGCCGAGGCCGATCGACGACTTGACGGTGCCCGAGCGCAGCCCGCCGGCTTCGGTGATGCCCAGGTGCAGCGGTTGCTCGATCAGCTTGGCCAGCTGTCGATAGGCGGCCACGGCCATGAACACGTCGCTGGCCTTTACGCTGACCTTGTACTCCTGGAAATCGAGGCGCTCGAGGTGGTCGATATGGCGCATGGCCGACTCCACCAGCGCCTCCGGCGTCGGTTCGCCGTACTTGCGCTGCAGCTCCTTCTCCAGCGAACCGGCGTTGACGCCGATGCGGATCGGAATGCCGTTGTCACGGGCGGCGGAAACCACGGCGCGTACGCGGTCTTCCTTGCCGATGTTGCCGGGATTGATGCGCAGACAGTCGACGCCGAGCTCGGCGACACGCAGGGCGATCTTGTAATCGAAGTGGATGTCGGCCACCAGCGGCACGTTGACCTGCTGCTTGATGCGGCCAAAGGCTTCGGCGGCGTCCATGCACGGTACCGAGACGCGCACGATGTCCGCACCGGCATTTTCCAGGCCCTGGATCTGGGCCACGGTAGCAGCCACGTCCAGCGTGTCGGTGTTGGTCATGCTCTGGACCGAGATGGGGGCATCGCCCCCGACCGGCACCTTGCCGACGTGAATCTGGCGCGACTTGCGGCGCACGATGGGCGATGGCGAATGCATGATCGTCACTCTCCCAGGGTGAAGCGGGCTACGTTGTTGGCCCCCGCACGAGTGCGCAGGTCGACCGGCTCGCCGGCCCAGATCAGCTCGACACCGGTAGCGTTACCGATGGTCAGGCGAAACGGCGGCTCTCCTTCGACGCTGGCCGTGGTGCCGGGTTCCTGAAGGCCGACGAAAACGCGGCTATTGGTGGCATCGAAAATTTCGGTCCAGGACTGCTCGTTGAAGGTCAGCTGCAGCATGGTGCGGTCGGCCGGCGCCGCCACTTCAGCCACTTCCGGTTCTTCCTCGGTGACGATGTCCTGGGCGGCGGCCTCTTCGGCGATGGCTTCGTCGGTGGTGGCGGTTTCGCCAGTCTGCGCCAACAGCGCCTGGGCGCCCGTCGGATCGACTTCACCGAGCGCCATGTCGGCCTCGCCGTCGATGGGATCGACACCCTCGACCGGGACCGGCGGCAGCGCCTCTTCCACTTCGGGACGCGGCTCCTCCTCGATGGTTGTGGTGCCGTCGAGCGTTTCGACCGAAACCGGCTCGCTGTCATCGACATCCGGCGGCTGGTTGCCGTCGCGGCTTTGCCACCACACCAGGGTCAGGCCGATCAGGCCGGCGATCACCAGCAGGGTAACGATCTTGAACAGCCAGGCGCCGAGGCGGGATGGCGGCTTGGTGACCTGCACCGGTGTGACTCGCTGTTCGGTTTCCTGCGTGGCATAGCGTTCCGCATATGCCTGCAGCACGGGTCGATCGTCGATGCCCAGCAGGCGGGCATAGGCGCGCAGATAGCCACGACGATAGGCGGCTACCGGCACCTGCTCGTAGTTGTCATCTTCCATTCCGATGACGACGGCAGGGCGCAGATTCAGTGCCGTTGCGACCTCTTCACGGGACAGGCCTTGCGTTTCACGCTCTCGGCGAAGCATCTCTCCGGGAGAAGCCGGAGACCCGAGGCTGCCGGCATCGATATCGTGGTTATCGCTCATGGCTGAGCATCCTTCGTCTTGGAATCATTGATCAAGGTGCGTCACGCTGGGCGTCAGGTCCGGGTGTGACGGTCATGTTCGGGGCGCTGCCGGCGATCTGCTGGGCCAGCGCCTGAGCCGCCGGGGTCATACCGGCTAGCCCCACGAAAATCTCCAGCTGCTGTCTGGCGCGGTCGGGGTTGCCCTGGTCCAGCTCCAGTTCAGCCAGAGTGAAATAGCTCCTGGGATTGCGCGGCTCGAGATTGCGGGCGCGCTCCAGGCTGCGGCGTGCCTTGTCGATCTCGCCGAGTTCCCAGTGACACTGCCCCAGATTGGCAAAGAGCTGAGCCCGGTTGGCATAGCGCGTGTCCTGAGACGCCGCCTCGAGCTGATCGCAGGCGCGTCTTGTCTGGCCCTGCTCATAAAGGAAGACGGCGTAATTGTTGCGCGTACGGCTATTGTTCGGCGAGGCATTGATGGCTCGTTGGAACATTTCCTCGGCCTGCTGCCGCTCGCCTTGCCGCTGGTAAACGATGGCCATGGCCTGCAGTGCTTCGGGCTCGTTGGGGGCAATGTCCAGGGCTCGATTGAGTGCCGTCATGGCGCGCGGCAGGTTGCCTCGCTCCAGGTAGGCCATGCCCAGATCGGTAAACGCTTCGGCCGGGTCCATGTCGCTCTGCTGCTCGGGCTGGGCAGCGCAGCCGGAAAGCCACGACAAGACGACCACCATGGCTACCAGCGGCATGCGTCGGCTTGGCAGATTGGGGAAGCGCGTCATGGCATCCTCATGGTCGGGCCTGGTGGGCGGTGCGTGTACCTTCACCCGAACGGCACTGGCCAGGGGCGAAAAAAGCCTGTCCATCAAAGCGCCGTGACGAGTTGAAGTCAAGGCGGCCCCCGTTCAATCGGCGTCGATCTGAATCGAGCGAATATATCGCTCGTGACGCCGGGTGCGGTCCTTCACTCGGCCCACCAACTGGCCACAGGCGGCATCGATGTCGTCGCCGCGAGTGCTGCGAATGGGCGCCGTGTAGCCCAGTTCATAGAGCCACTGCTGAAAGCGCACCACCTGATTGCGCGACGGCTTCTCATAACCCGAATGGGGGAATGGATTGAACGGTATCAGGTTGATCTTGCAGGGCAGCTCGCGCAGTAGCTCGGCCAGCTGTTGGGCGTGCTCCTGCTGATCGTTGATGTCCTTGATCACCGTGTACTCGATGGTGACCATCCGCGTGTCGTCACACTTGGCCAGATAGCGGTGACAGGCATCGAGCAGCGTGCGGATATTGTATTTGCGATTGAGCGGTACCAGTTCGCTGCGCAGCTCATCGGTGGCGGCGTGCAGCGAAATGGCAAGGCTCACGTCGAGCTCGTCGCCAAGCTTGTCGAGCATCGGTACCACACCCGATGTGGACAGGGTGACGCGGCGCTTGGAGAGCCCGTAGCCGTTATCGTCGAGCATCAGCTTCATTGCCGGCACGACGTTGTCGTAATTCATCAGCGGCTCGCCCATGCCCATCATCACCACGTTGGTCACCGGGCGGTTGGCGGTATCCTTGCGCGGGCCCACGCTGCGCTGAGCGACCCACACCTGGCCGATGATTTCAGCGGCGGTAAGATTGCGCTGAAAACCCTGCTTGCCGGTGGAGCAGAAGCTGCAGTCGAGCGAGCAGCCCACCTGGGACGATACGCAGAGAGTGCGACGCTTGCCGTTGTCGGCCGGAATCAGCACCGTCTCCACATAGCTGCCATCTTCCACCTCCAGCACCCATTTGCGGGTACCGTCGCTGGACGTGCCTTCATAGACCACTCCGGGGCCGCGAATCTCGGCCACCTCGGCGAGCCGCTGGCGCAGCGCCTTGGAGAGATTGGTCATGGACTCGAAGTCGTCGCAGCCGTCGTGATGGATCCACTTCATCACCTGGGCGGCGCGGAACTTCTTCTCGCCGATGGAAAGGAAGAAGGCTTCCATCTCCTCACGGGTCATGCCGAGCAGATTGGTACGTTGGATGGCGGTAGCGGTCATGGCATCACGTAGGTCGGGTCAGGATGAGAGCGGGGACGGCACCCCGCTCGCAGAGATCCCTTAGCGCGGGCAGATCTCGTCAGCACTGAAGAAATAAGCCACTTCACGCTCGGCGGAAGCCGGCGAGTCGGAGCCGTGCACGGCGTTGGCGTCGATGGTTTCGGCGAAGTCGGCGCGGATGGTGCCGGGAGCGGCTTCCTTGGGGTTGGTGGCCCCCATCAGCTCACGGTTCTTGGCAATGGCATCATCGCCTTCCAGCACCTGGACGACCACCGGGCCCGAGGTCATGAAGCCGACCAGATCCTTGAAGAAGGGGCGCTCCTTGTGCTCGGCGTAGAAGCCGCCGGCCTTGTCGTCGGACAGCTGAAGCATCTTGGCGGCAACGACCTTGAGGCCGGCTTTCTCGAAGCGGGAGATGATTTCGCCGATGGCGTTCTTGGCGACGGCGTCGGGCTTGATGATGGACAGAGTGCGTTCGGTTGCCATGGGGGCCTCTTCGTTGATGTGGTGGAAGGGTGATGCGAATGGTACGGCGCCACGCCGCACCTGCTCACGGTGGAGTCGGTACGGCGCGGCGCTATGGGATTCTGATGCGTCGCTGTCGCTAGCCCCGGGTCTGTACCGTGGCGGCATCAGCATCAATGGGCGCAGAGTATACCGCCGCGGGCGGGCGTTGAACAATCGTCGTCCATGCCCGAGCGCCTGTCATTCAGACGGTGAAGCTCTCGCCGCAGCCGCATTGATCCTTGACGTTGGGGTTATTGAAGCGAAAAAAACGATTCAATCCCTCCGAGACATAGTCGACTTCGCTGCCATCGAGCATTTCCAAGGCTTCGGGAGCGACGAAGACCGTGGCGCCATGCGCCTCGAACACAGCGTCGTCATTGGCGGCTTCGTCGGCGAAATCGAGCACGTAGCTGTAGCCGGAGCAGCCGCTGGGCTTGACCGTGACCCGCAGGCCCAGGCCTTGTCCACGCTCCTCCAGCACACGCTGGATTTGCTCGGCGGCGGAGGTAGTAATCGAAAGGTGCGCCATGTGCGTTCTCCTGCAGCAAAAGTGGCGGGGCGGCGGTTAGCGTCTCAGGCCCGGGAGGGCATGGTGCAGCGCCTCCAGAGCGGTATCGATATCGGCCTCGGTGGTGAAACGACCGAAGCTGAAGCGCAATGAAGCCAGCGCCAAGGCTCGCGGCACGCCGATACCCTTCAATACATAGGATGGCTCGACGCTGGCGGAATTGCATGCCGAACCGGTCGATAGCGCAATGCGGCGAAGGGCCATCAGCAGCGATTCGCCGTCCACTCCCTCGAACGCCAGGTTGAGAATGTTCGGCACCGCCACGTCGATCACGCTATTGCAATGGATGCCGTCCAGCTCGGACAGCCCATCGAGCAGTCGGTTCCGTAACGCCAGGATATTCCGCTGGTCGGCCTCGCCTTCGGCGGCGGCCAGAGCGAAGGCTTCACCCATGCCGACGATCTGATGAGTCGCCAGCGTGCCGGAACGCATGCCGCGCTCGTGCCCGCCGCCATGAATCAGCGGCTCGATGCGGATATCCGGGCTGCGCCGTACGTAGAGGGCGCCGATGCCCTTGGGGCCATAGGCCTTGTGGCCGGAAAGGGACATCAAATCGATGCCCAGGCGACTCACATCCAGTTCGATCCGCCCGACGCCCTGGGCAGCGTCGACATGAAAGGCCGCGCCGCCGGCGTGGGCCACCTCGGCGAGCTCTGCCAGGTCGTGCACGCAGCCCAGCTCGTTGTTGACCGCCATCAACGACACCAGCGTGGTATCCGCACGCATCGCCTCGCTCAGCTGGTCGGGCAGGATGCGGCCGTCGGCACCGGGGGTAAGCCAGGTAACCTCGAAGCCCTCCTGTTCGAGTGCCGTCGCCGTGTCTACCACCGCCTTGTGCTCGATGATGGAGGTCACGAGGTGGCGCCCGCGTTCGCGATTGGCACGCATGAAACCGATCAGTGCCAGGTTGTCGGCCTCGGTGGCGCCGCTGGTCCAGACGATTTCGCGTGGGTCGGCGGCGATCAGGTCGGCTACCTGGCGCCGGGCGTTCTCTACGGCCTGCTCGGCCTGCCAGCCGAGCATGTGGCTGCGAGAAGCGGGGTTGGCATAGATGCCATCCAGCGTGAGATGCCGCTGCATGACCTCGGCGACACGGGGGTCGACCGGGGTGGTGGCGGCATAGTCGAGATAGACGAGGTCGCTCATGGTCTCGCGGGAGTCTCCAGTGCGTTCCTCGAGCAGGGGCTCAAGGCGAGGAGGTCAGAATGGTATTGGCGTCGTTGCGGCTGTTCTGGCGAGCAGCGATGCGGCGCACGTCACCATGCTCGACCAGCTGTGCCAGAGTGATGCCGTCGAGGAAGCCGCGGATCTGATCGGAGAGCTCACACCACAGGTGGTGCGTCAGGCAGGTGTCACCTTGCTGGCAGTCCGACAGCCCCTGGCAGCGGGTGGCATCGACCGATTCATCGACGGCGTCGATCACCTTCGATACCGAAATCGCTTCGGCAGGCACCGCCAGCAGATAACCGCCGCCGGGGCCGCGCACGCTATTGACCAGTCCGGCGCGCCGCAGGCGAGCGAAGAGCTGCTCCAGATAGGGCAGGGAGATTTCCTGACGACGCGCAATATCGGCCAGTGAGATGGCTCCCTTGTCTACGTTCAGAGCCAGGTCGAGCATGGCGGTGACGGCGTAGCGTCCTTTGGTAGTCAAACGCATGGTGAGCTCTTCCGGCGCATCGAGAGACCTCGGCCCAGACAATGACGGCAGGGCGGTCGGCATTGGCTCGCCGCAAGCCGCGAGCGTGGATGAAACGCCATTATGGGAAAGCCCGACTACCAAGGTCAACCATTGCCTCGCGGTGGCTTGCTGCCGTCTTGATCTCCGTCATGCATGGGGCCTGCATCGACGGCGGTAGGGCCGCAGCAGCCGTCGACATCCGAAAGGATGTCGGCGAAGTCCTCGTCGCGCAGCTGGGGCATCTTGCCCTCGCGATAGCTGGCATCGAGCTTGCGCAGCGTGCCGCACATGCGTTCGATGCGTTCGTCCACGGCATGCATGTGATCGAGCATGGCCTGAATGGAGCGTGCCACCGGGTCGGGCATGTCCTCGCTCACGCCGTAGGCATCGAAGCCGAACTTGCGGCGCATCGCCTCGCGACGCTCGGGGTCGACATCAAGCACATCGGCGGCATCCGGGTCGGCACGCTTGACGATCTTGCCGGGTATGCCCACCACCGTGGCCCCGGGTGGAACCTCCTTGGTGACTACCGCGTTGGAGCCCACCTTGGCCCCGGCGCCCACGCTGAAGGGGCCGAGTATCTTGGCGCCGGCACCGACGATGACGCCATCCTCCAGAGTCGGATGGCGCTTGCCCTTGTGCCAGCTGGTACCGCCCAACGTCACGCCTTGATAGAGGGTGACGTCATCGCCCACTTCGGCGGTTTCCCCGATCACCACGCCCATGCCGTGGTCGATGAAAAAGCGCCTACCGATCTTCGCCCCGGGATGGATCTCTATCCCGGTGAGCCAGCGCGAGAAGGTCGAGAGGGTGCGGGCCAGCCACTTGAGGCGCATTTGCCACAGCCAGTGGGCCAGTCGATGCAGCAGCAGCGCATGCAGTCCCGGATAGTTGGTGAGCACTTCCAGGAAGTTGCGTGCTGCCGGATCACGGGCGAATACGCTATTGATGTCCTCGCGCAGTCGTTGAAACATGCAGCGGTCCTTGGTGGCGGTGAGGCAGCCTGGCGGCGGGAGCGGGTGGTTGAGTCATCATATGGGGGCGCGGCAGCAAGGCTTCAAGGTGCTTCGCGTGCGAACCATGATCCTAGTGCTAGACCTCCTCGTCGCTGCGCTCCCCGGTCTGGTTCTGGCGCCCCTTGGCGGCACCGGGGGGATGATGCTCGGCGCACTTTTCCGTGGCCGTCAGCATACCGCGAAGGATGTTGAGTTCCATGCGTTCGGGACGCGCGCGCAGGGTGAAGCGTCTCAGCCGGGCCATCAATTGACGCGGCATGGCGGGGTCATGAAAGCCGATGGCGACCAAGGTTCGTTCGAGATGGGCGAAGTAACGCTCCAGCTCTTGATGGCTGGCCAGGGGCTGGTGGGTTTCGTCGTCCGTCTCCCTGGGTTCGCCTTCGGTCGAGAGGCTTGCCAGGCGGCACTCATAGGCCAGCACCTGCACGGCCGCGGCCAGGTTCAGCGAGCTGAAGTCCGGGTTGGTAGGGATATGGACATGGGCATGGCAGCGTTGAAGTTCGGCGTTGGAAAGGCCGCTGTCCTCGCGGCCGAATACCAGTGCCACCCGCGATTCGCTGCCGGCCAGCTCCCGAGGCAGTCGTTCACCCAGCTCGCGTGGCGTGATCATCGGCCAGGGCAGCGTCCGCGAGCGCGCACTGGCGCCCACGGCCAGCGTGCAGTCGGCGACTGCTTCATCGAGTGTCTCGACCACCTTGGCGGCGTGCACGATGTGATCGGCGCCGGAGGCTCGCGAGATGCTCTCGCTGGTCAGCGGTTCGCAGCGCGGTGCCACCAGGGCCAGATCGCCCAGCCCCATGTTGTGCATGGCGCGAGCGGCGGCGCCGATATTCCCGGGGTGACTGGTGCCGATCAGCACGATACGAATGCGCTCGAGCATGGAAAACTGCCTTTGCCGATGACGTGGTGAAGAGGGTTGGTCCGCAGAAGAGGGCGAGTTTATCACGCCTGTCGGCGGTAATGGCGCACACCTGACGATTCTGCTAGGATGCGCGCCACGCGTTCGGACCATCTGCTTTGCGTTCGAACTAGCCTGTTCTTTAACATCCCCGACGCTCCAAGGCCCGATCATGCATCCGATGGTCCAATTTGCCCTGCGCGCCACGCGCAGCGCCGCTGAACAGTTCTTGCGTATTCGTGAGCGCATTGAGAATGCTCACGAGGAACACAGTCTCGAGCGTCTGCTCGAGGATACCGCCCGCAATGCCGAGACGCTGATCGTTCGTCAGCTCAGTCGCGGTTACCCCCAGCACGGGGTCATCGGCCGGTTCACGCCGCACCGTCCCGGTGAAGGCGAAGGCCGGGATATCGAATGGCAGATCGAGCCTTTTCATGGCTATTCCAGCCTGGGCGTCGCCGGCAGTGGCTTTGCCCTGTCGGTGGTGTGCCTGGTGAAGGGTCGCCCGGAGCATGCGGTGGTGATCTGCCCCTTCAGCGACGATGAATACCTGACCAGCCGTGGCCGCGGTGCCCAGCACAACGGCAAGCGGATTCGTGTGCCCAAGTCCAGCGCCATTCCCGGCACCCGGATAGCCATGAGCCTGCCCGAGAGTGGGCAACGTTCGCGCCATCTTCCCGCCTATCTGACCCTGGTTCAGCAGCTCGGTCCTCAGGTGGAGGCGCAGTTGGCCACCGGCAGCGGCCTGCTCGACATGGCCGAACTGGCGGCGGGCCGTGTCGACGCTGCCTTCGTGCTGGGGCTGGAAGAGCAGGACCGCCTGGTCGGTACCCTGCTGCTCAAGGAGGCCGGTGCGTTGATGGGTACTCCTGACGGACAGCCCAGCATCGAAGCCGAAGGCCAGCTGATGGCCGCTGGTCCGCGCCTGTACAAGGCTCTGGTGCAGCAGCTCAAACCGCATTTCTAGGTCTCGGTAGAAGGAGTAACGGCACGGCCCCCCACTCCCCCTCAGGGAGCTCTGAACGGCACCCCGAAGGTTGGACACTAAATCCGACCTTCGGGGTTTTTTTATTGCGCGGGTCTCCGTGGAGTCGACATGCTAGAGTTATTGATCTTGTTGAATAATAAGTGTTTTGATAAGCGGGTGTGAAATCCGGTGGTCACTCACTACAAGCTACAAGGGCAAGCTGGCTCTACCTTTGATACCCGGTGGCAGACTGGTACGGCGCTGTTTGCGCCTGTTCATAGGCCATGGAGTGGGCTCGCTTGTTCTTTAAACGCCAGCAGGCCGCCAGGGGCTGACTGCCATAACTGCGTTAAAGGTATGCCTTGGGGTACGACATGACGCTGCGTTCCGTCTTCAAGAGTTGGATCGACAACTACTTCTCCGACAAAAAGGCGGTGATCCTGCTGGCGCTGCTCGGGTTCGCCGTGGTGATCCTTTTCCGCAGCATGCTGGCGCCCTTCCTCACCGCGCTGGTGATCGCCTTCCTGCTGCAGGGGGCGGTGGGCTGGCTGGAGCGGCGCCACGTGCCCCACCTGCTGGCGGTGAGCCTGGTGTTCTTGGGCTTTATCGGCCTACTGCTGGCGCTGGCCCTCATCCTGATGCCGCTGATTTGGAACCAGATGGTGGGGCTGGTGCAGGAGACGCCGCGCATGTTCGCCAGCGGCCAGCAGCTGCTCGACGACCTGCAGGAGCGCTACCAGCAACTGGTGACCCCCGACCAGATCCAGAGCTGGATCGCCGTGGCCGGTCGCGAGCTGACCCTGTTCGGCCAGCGCGCCCTGACGCTGTCGCTGGCCTCCCTGGGCAACGTGCTGGCGCTGATCATCTACCTGGTGCTGGTGCCGATTCTGGTCTTCTTCCTGCTCAAGGATCACGAGACGCTGGTGGGCTTCGTACTCTCGCTGCTGCCGCAGAAGCGCACCCTGATGGCCCGAATCTGGTAGGAGATGGACGCCCAGATCACCAACTATGTGCGCGGCAAGTTCATCGAGATCATCATCGTCGGCACCGTTTCATTCTTCACCTTCCGCCTTCTTCGGTCTGTCCTATTCGGCGGTGCTGGCAGTGCTGGTGGGCTTCTCGGTGCTGGTGACCTACATCGGGGCGGCGGTGGCCATCCTGCCGATGGCGGCGGTAGCCGGCTTTCACTTCGGCATGAGCAATGAGTTCCTCTACGTGCTGATCACCTACGGCGTGATTCAGGCGCTGGACGGCAATGTGCTGGCCCCGATTCTCTTCGCGGAAACTAACAATATCCACCCGGTCTCGATTATCGTGGCAGTGTTCTTCTTAGGAGGGGCTGGGGAGTTTTCTTTGCCATTCCTCTGGCGACTCTGCTCAAGGCGCTGGTTTACGCCTGGCCACGGGGTATCCAGCAGCACGGCCGAGCAGCGAAGGCCGATACGCTGGCAAAAGCTAACTCGATTAACTAAATTTTCAAAGGCTGAGAGATGGACGCTATCAATACCCTGTTTCTTCTTTCCGGGTTTCTTCTCGCCCTCAGCATTCTCGCCAGCCGGGTTTCCCGCCAGTTCGGCCTGCCGCTGCTGGTGCTCTTCCTGGGGCTCGGCATGCTGGCCGGCGAGCAAGGCGTCCTGGGCATTCGCTTCGACGACTATCCCCTGGCGTTCATGATCGCTCACCTGGCGCTGGCGATGATTCTGCTCGACGGCGGCCTACGCACGCGGTTGACTACTTTCCGTGCCGCCTTCAAGCCGGCGATGGCTCTGGCCACCGCCGGGGTCTTCCTGACCAGCGGCATCACCGGGCTGATCGCCATGTGGATCTTCGATCTTAGCCTGATCGAAGGGCTGCTGATCGGCGCCATCGTGGGCTCCACGGATGCGGCGGCGGTATTCTCGATGCTCAGCGGCAGGGGGGTCAACCTCAACGAGCGGGTAGGGGCGACCCTGGAGATCGAGTCGGGGACCAATGATCCCATGGCGATCTTCCTGACCATTATGCTGATCGAGCTGCTGGTCGGGGATATCGGTGGCATCGTCGAGACCGCGCTTTTCTTTGTCCAGCAGTTTGGGCTGGGGATCATCATCGGCGCCGGGGGGGGCTGGCTGATTGCCCGCCTGATGCGCTGGGTCGACATCGAGCCGGGGCTCTACGCCCTGCTCGCCCTGGCGCTGGGCTTTTGCGTGTTTGGTGTCACCAGCGTGCTGGGTGGCAGCGGCTTTCTGGCGATCTACCTGGCGGGCCTGATGATCGGCAACCAGCCGGGCAAGCACCTGACCTATATCCTACCCGTCAACGACGGTCTGGCCTGGCTGAGCCAGATCGGCCTTTTCCTGATGCTGGGGCTGCTGGTCAACCCCAGCGAGCTGTTGGAGCTCGCGCTGCCGGCTGCGCTGCTGGGGCTGGTACTGATATTCGTGGCTCGGCCCCTGGCCGTGGTGCTCTCCGTCAAGCCGTTCTTCAAGTTCCGCTGGCACGAGGTCGGCTTCATCTCCTGGGTAGGGCTGCGTGGGGCAGTGCCCATCGTGCTAGCGATCTTCCCCGTGATCGGCGGGGTCGAGAACGCCTCGCTCTATTTCAACGCCGCCTTTGCCGTGGTGCTTATGTCGCTACTCATCCAGGGGGGCACCATTCCCCTGATGGCGCGCTGGATGAAGGTGGAGGTGCCGCCGAGCGTGGAACCTGACCAGCGAGGTCTGCTGGGTGTACTGCCCGAGAACGACTACGAGATGTTCGTCTATCGGGTCGAGAACGAGACACTGGACGCCGTGCCCATTCGAATGCTGCGCTTCCCCTCGGGAGCGCTCATTTCGGCTCTGTTTCGTGACAGCAGCATGCTGCACCCCAAGGGCAGCACGCGGCTGCAGCTGGGAGACGTGGTCTGTGTGATCGGCAGGGAACATGACCTTCCCGCCCTCAACAAGCTCTTCAGCGGGGAGGAACGTCTCAAGAAGACTCAGGAGTTCTTCGGCCCCTTCACGGTCGAAGCCGATGCTCGGATGGAGGAAATTGCCAAGGCCTATGGCCTTGCGATCACGCCCGGTGAAGGAGAGATGACCCTGGGGGACTTCATCTCCCAGCGGGTGGGGGGCCATCCCGTGGTGGGTGATGACGTTAGCTGGCACGGCATGCACTGGGTCGTCAGGGAGGTAGAGGGCGATAAAATTAAAAGCGTTGGCGTAAGGTTTTACTGATCGAGAGCGGCAGAGAAGATCACTGCACTCCTCTCGCAGTAGCTTCAAACCGGATGAAAAATGCCCCCGCAGCCAGGCTGTGGGGGCAGGGTCGTCCGGGTCGTTATCCTTTGTGGCTAGGGCAGTTCCTCCTCCGTCTCGTGCTCTTCCTTCTTCGGCGGGATCAGGTCCTTGCGCTCCAGCTTCACGGCAAGCAGCAGTGCGGCCGCCACGTAGATGGAAGAGAAGGTACCCACCACCACCCCGAGGATCAGCGCGATGGAGAAGTGGTGGATCATGTCTCCGCCCAGCAGCAGCAGTGCCATCAGTACCAGCAAGGTGGTACCAGACGTCGCCAGCGTGCGTGACAGGGTGAGGTTGATCGCTTCGTTGAAGATCGCCGGCATGTCGTCGATCCGCGAGGTGCGGATCGTTTCGCGAATCCGGTCGTAGACCACGATGGTATCGTTGAGCGAATAGCCGATGACCGCCAGCAGCGCCGCCATGACGGTGAGGTCGAAGTCGAACTGGAACAGCGAGAAGATGCCGACCACGATGAGCACGTCGTGGAACAGCGCCAGCACGGCCCCAATGGCGAACTTGTACTGGAAGCGGAAGGCCACGTAGACCATTACCACGGCCATGGCCAATAGCAGCCCCAGGCCGCTCTGGTCGCGCAGTTGTTCGCCGACCTGGGCGCCGACGAACTCGGCGCGCACCAGCTCCACGGTATCGCCTTCGGCGCGCAGCAGGGTGACGACCTGCTCGCCGACATCGGGCTCGAAGGCCTGCTGCAGGCGGATCAACACCTCGGTGGAGGCACCGAAGGTCTGCACCGAAACATCGCGGAAGCCGGCCTGTTCGAGCACCTGGCGGATGGCGTCCAGCGAGGGGGCCGTCGCATAGCGGACTTCGATCAGGGTGCCGCCGGTGAAGTCCAGCCCCAGATTGAGCTGCTGCAACAGCAGCGAGACGATCGACGCCAGGATCAGCAGGCCGGAGATCGCAAAGGCGATCCGGCGCTTGCCCATGAAGTCGAACTGTCGATTGACGAGGGTTTTCATAACCACCTCAAGTTGGTGAGCCTTAGATCCAGAGCTTCTTGACCGGTTTGCCGCCGTAGACGAGATTCACCATCGCTCGGGTCACCAGCAGTGCGGTGAACAGCGACGTGATGATCCCCAGCGACAGGGTCACGGCGAAGCCCTTGACCGGGCCGGTGCCGATCGAGAACAGAATGACCGCCACCAGCAGGGTGGTGATGTTGGCGTCGACGATCGAGCTGAAGGCGCGTTCGTAGCCGGCATGGATGGCCTGCTGGATCGACAGCCCGTTGCGCAGCTCTTCCCGTATTCGCTCGAAGATCAGCACGTTGGCGTCTACCGCCATGCCCAGTGTCAGCACGATACCGGCGATGCCCGGCAGCGTTAGGGTGGCGCCGAGCAGCGACATGGCGGCGATCAGCAGGGTCAGGTTCAATGCCAGCGCCACGTTGGCAAAGATGCCGAACACCTTGTAGCGGATCAGCATGAACAGCACGACCAGCAGCAGGCCGATCTGCACCGACATTACACCGCGTTGGATGTTCTCGGCGCCCAGGCTCGGGCCGATGGTGCGCTCCTGCACGAAGTAGATGGGGGCCGCCAACGAGCCGGAGCGCAGCAGCAGCGCCAGCTCGCCCGCTTCGGTGGGCGAGTCGAGCCCGGTGATGCGGAAGCTGTTGCCCAGTGCGCTCTGGATGGTGGCCAGACTGATCAGGCCGCGCTCGGTATAGGGCTCGCGCACGGTGATCTCTTCGCCATCCTCCATCACTACCCGGTCGCGGGTCTTGTGCTCGATGAAGAGCACCGCCATGTTGCGCCCGATGTTGGTGCGGGTGGCACGGTTCATCAGGGTGCCACCGGTACCGTCCAGGTTGATGTTGACCTGGGGGCGCCCGTTCTCGTCGAAGCTGCGGCTGGCGCTGGAAACGCTGTCACCGGTGATGATGACATCGCGCATCAGGTCGGCGGTGCGGTTCGGGTTGTTGCGGAAAGCGAAGCTCTCGGTTTCGATGTCAGGCGTGTCCGGGCGCGCCTCGAGTCGGAATTCGAGGTTGGCAGTCGCACCTACCACGCGCTTGGCGGCGACGGTGTCCTGAACGCCGGGCAGCTCTACCACGATCCGGTCCGGCCCCTGGCGCTGCACCAGCGGCTCCGCCACGCCCAGTTCGTCAACCCGATTGCGCAGGGTGGTGAGGTTCTGGTTGATGGCGTAGTCCTGGATCTCGTTGACCGCCTGGTCGGTCAGCGTCATCACCAGCAGTGAGGCCCGCCCCTCTTGTTCACTGGCATAGTCGAAATCGCGGAACTCGCGACTGATCAGCCGGCGTGCCGTGTCACGGTCTTCGTCACTGGCAAAGGTGATGGTCAGCGTGCGGCCATCGATATCGGTGCCGCGGTAACGAATGCGCTCGCTGCGCAGCTGTTCGCGCATGGCACTGGCGTTGACCTCGAGACGCTGGGTCACGGCCGCATCCATGTCGACTTCAAGCAGGAAGTGCACGCCACCACGCAGGTCCAGGCCCAGTGTCATGGGCGAGGCGGCCAGGCTTTGCAGCCAGGTCGGGGTGGATTCGGCCAGATTGAGCGCCACCACGAAATCGTTGCCGAGTCGCTCGGTCAACAGGTCGCGGGCGCGTAGCTGGTAATCGGGGTCGTCGAGGCGGATCAGCACGCTGGCCTCATCGCGTTCCACGGCCTTGATGCCGATGCCGGCGTCGCGAAGGGTCTGCTGGACGCGCTCGAGCTGCGCATCATCCAGGGTCGTGTCGCCCTGAGCGCTGCTGATCTGCACTGCCGGGTCCTCCGGATAGAGGTTGGGCAGCGAATAAACGACACCGGCCAGGAGCACGATGAGTATCAGCAGATACTTCCACAAGGGATAACGGTTGAGCATGGGAGCCCTGCCTAGGTTGCGTAAAGAAGGCTACGGGACGGCAGCGCGGCCGTGTGTCCGCTCCGTTCGAGGAGTGGGACACCCGGCCGCCATGCGACCCCCGCCGTTACCCGGCTCGGGACGAGCCAACGGCAAGGGCGAGGAGCGTCGACGTTAGATGGACTTGATGGTGCCCTTGGGCAGCACGTTGGCCACGGCACTCTTCTGTACGTTGACTTCGGTGTTTTCGGACACTTCCAGGGTAATGAACTCGTCACTCACCTTGGTGATACGTCCTACCAGACCGCCGCCGATCACTACCTCGTCGCCCTTGGACAGGCCGCCGACCAGTTCGCGGTGCTGTTTGGCCCGCTTGGCCTGAGGACGCCACAGCAGGAAGTAGAAGATCAGCACGAAACCGACCAGCATGATGATTTGTGCCATGCCGCCACCGGCGCCGCCGGCGTCCTGAGCCATGGCCGGGGAGATGAAGAAGTCCAGCATGAGAAGCGTTTCTCCTGAGAGGTAGGTTAAGTCGCGAATGAGTATGCTGCTGCCGGCCGATGCGGTCATGAACCGGGCGCCAGGCGCTCATCGGCCGGTCATTCAATCCGGTGCGTCAGGTACCGGCAGCCCCCGCTGCGCATAGTAGCCTGCCACGAAGTCAGCCAATGTACCCGCTTCGATGGCACCGCGCAAACCGGCCATCAGGCGCTGATAATAGCGCAAGTTGTGGATGGTATTGAGCATAGAGCCGAGCATTTCGCCGCAGCGGTCCAGGTGGTGCAGATAGCTGCGAGAGAAGTTCTGGCAGGTATAGCAGTCGCAGTCGTCTTCCAACGGGCGAGTATCATGGCGGTACTTGGCATTGCGGATCTTGATCGTGCCTGCGGCGGTGAACAGGTGGCCGTTGCGCGCGTTGCGTGTGGGCATCACGCAGTCGAACATGTCGACGCCGCGGCGCACGCCCTCGACCAGATCTTCCGGCTTGCCCACGCCCATCAGGTAGCGCGGGTACTCCTCGGGCATCCACTGGGGAAGATAGTTCAGCACCCCGATCATCTCTTCCTTGGGTTCGCCCACCGACAGGCCGCCGATGGCCAGGCCGTCGAAGCCGATTTCCATCAGTCCCTCCAGCGAGCGACGGCGCAGCTCGGGATACATGCCGCCCTGGATGATGCCGAACAGGGCCGAGGGCGAGCTGCCGTGGGCATCCCGCGAGCGCTTGGCCCAGCGCAGCGAGCGCTCCATGGAAAGCTCGGCTTCCTGCTCGGTGGCCGGATAGGGCGTGCACTCGTCGAAGATCATGACGACGTCGGAGCCCAGCGAGCGCTGCACCGCCATGGATTCTTCAGGGCCCATGAATACCTTGGCGCCATCCACCGGTGAGCGGAAATGCACGCCCTCTTCGGTAATCTTGCGCATCTCGCCCAGCGAGAAGACCTGGAAGCCGCCGGAATCGGTGAGAATCGGCTTGTGCCACTGAGCAAAGTCGTGAAGATCGCCGTGGGCCTCGATCACCTCCGTGCCTGGGCGCAGCCACAGGTGGAAGGTGTTGCCGAGTATGATGTCGGCGCCGATCTCTTCCACTGACTTGGGCGTCATGCCCTTGACCGTGCCGTAGGTGCCCACCGGCATGAAGGCCGGGGTTTCTACCGTGCCGCGGGGGAAGGTGAGGCGTCCGCGCCGCGCCCGGCCGTCGCTGGCCAGCCGCTCGAAGGACATGAAGCTTTCGTTACGCATGGGTATCGGTCTCGAACAGTAACAAGTAGGCAGAAATGGCCGGGCCCCTTGCAGGTCAGGTGTTCTTGCGGGTCAGAAACATCGCGTCGCCATAGCTGAAGAACGCGTAGCGTTCGGCCACGGCTTCGCGATAGGCCGCCATGATCGTCTCGTATCCGGCAAAGGAGGAGACCAGCATCAGCAAGGTCGACTCGGGCAGGTGGAAGTTGGTGATCAGTGCATCCACGCAACGCCACTCGTAGCCGGGATAAATGTAGATGTCGGTTTCGCCGCAGTAGGGCGCGATGCTGCCGTCGACGCTCTGGAGGCATGCACTCTCCAGGCAGCGCACGCTGGTAGTGCCTACCGCAACGACTCGGCGCCCCGCTGCCTGGGCGGCACGGACCTTTTCGCAGGCCGCATCGCTCACTTCGATCCACTCGCTGTGCATTCGATGCTCGCGAATGTCGTCGGCGCGCACCGGTTGGAAGGTGCCGGCGCCGACGTGCAAGGTGACGAATGCGCTTTCGACTCCTCTGGCCGCGAGGCGTTCCAGCAGTGGCTGGTCGAAGTGGAGTCCGGCGGTGGGAGCTGCCACGGCGCCGTCGCGGCGCGCATATACGGTCTGATAGCGGTCGCGGTCGGCGAGCTCATCGGCACGGTCGATATAGGGCGGCAGCGGCATGTGGCCGTGTCGCTCCAGCAGCTCGATGAGGGGTGTCTCGCCGAGAAAACGGAGCTCGAACAGTGCTTCATGACGACCTTCCACCACGGCGCGTACATCGCCTTCGAACACCAGTTCGGTGCCCGGCTTGGGCGATTTGCTGGAACGGATGTGCGCCAGCCCGCGGTGAGCGTCCAGCGGGCGCTCCAGCAGCATCTCTATCTTGCCGCCGCTGGCTTTGTGTCCGTGCAGCCGTGCCGGAATCACTCGGGTGTCGTTGAATACCAGCAGATCCCCTGGCTCCAGTAGCTCCAGCAGGTCGGTGAAGCGGCGGTGTTCCAGCGCCCCGCTTGCGCCGTTAACGCACAGCAGGCGGCAGTCGCTGCGCCGTTCGGACGGGTAGCGGGCAATCAGCTCCTCGGGAAGTTCATAGTGAAAATCGGCGCGCTGCATGCAAGGTGGGTCCACGGAAAGTCGAGACGAGCAGCTGCCGGGCAGCCGCAAACAGCCGCCAAGGATACCGAAAATCGCTTCTCGCGTCAGGCCTGACGATTGACCTGCCGCGCCGGCCACGTATAATGCTCGGCGCTGCCGGCGTGGCGGAATTGGTAGACGCAGCGGATTCAAAATCCGCCGGGTGCAAGCCCTTGTCGGTTCGAGTCCGACCGCCGGTACCACTTTTCCTTTCAGTTCCTTTAGAGCCTTACCTGGCTTTTCCCGCCTCGTTTCCCCTGTTTCATGCTTGGTCGCAGCGTGACTCAAGCGAGCTTGCGCTCCATTGTCGACGTTTCACTTTGAGCTTCGACGAACTCGAACCCGTGACGCTTGTAGAAGTTGATGGCACGCGGATTGTCGTTATCTACTTGCAGCCTGACCCGAGTAAACTTCCGCCGTTCCATGGCGTCGATGACGTGCTCCAACAGTTCTCTCGCCAGTCCCGATCCCTGGGCGGTATGCGCTACAAGAACCAAGGAGATATAACCACAACGACTCTCCATGTCGTTGCAATAATAGGCGATGAAACCTTGGCACTTACCTTCGCTGTAATGGAACCTTATCTCAGCCCTGTTTAACAGCTTGCTAGCATAATCGTTGAGGTCGACGTCGTGCCAGAAGCCGGGTTTGTAGCGCTCTCCTTCCACCTGCATCATGTGTATCAGTTCAGTTGTCGTCATGATATGCCTTGAGTCGAAACTCTCATCGAGCAATCAGTTTCGTAGTTCTCCAGTAGGGGGATTTTCGGTCTAAGGCTAAAAATCCGTGTTTGCACAGGATAGACAGTGAAGTGCACTTGGTGAACAAAACCAGAGCATGGTATTTTTAAAAATACAAGCCCATGATTATGCTGGCCTTCAGCGATGGGCTGAGGCAGAACCGGCGTGGGCGACCTTCTTGAGGAGAGGGGGAAGTGCACTTGCGTGGCCCGCCCACCGGATCTATGGTGGGCGCCACGCCAGCACAGGGGGTCGCTATCTGCGCTTTTCTTGATGTAACTCCCTATTCGCTGCATGCTGAGGCCTATACTCGAGTCGAGGATTGCGCAATGGGTGTGAAAGGCTTTGCCTGGGTGCTGGTGGCACTCGGGCTCGCACTGGTTCTGTACGGTTGGCAAACGCGGAATCCCGCCGCGTTCGTGGGCATGGCGCTGGCCCTGGTGGGTATCGTGGTGCTTGCCACCTCGGGACGTCGGCCTAGGCGCTAGGGGCGCGCAATTATCTCCCGGGCCTGACTTTCGTTGGGCTTGGGCTTACCATTAGTAGAGTCACAGTCCTTCTCCCATTTTGGGCGAAGGGCTGTTTTCGTTGCATGGCCGGCAGCCACTATTGCAGCAATCGACGCTGCCGGTGCCAAGGAGGTTGTATGTCGTCTCGTCCCCCCATCATCATCAACCGCCTGGATGCGGAGCGGTTGCAGCGTTTGATCGATCAGGCCAGCGACAAGGATCGCTTCGTTGCCGACTGCCTTGAAGAAGAGCTCGAACGCGGCGAGGTGATCGACCCGGAGGATATTCCGGAAGATGTCGTCAGCATGAACAGCCAGGTGCAATTCACCGATCTGACACGTAACCGTCAGATGATTCGCACCTTGGTCTATCCGCATGCGTTGGCTAGCACGGAGGATGGCATCTCGGTCATGGCGCCCATCGGGGCCGGTCTCATCGGGTTGCGTATCGGTGACGAGATCGAATGGCCGCTGCCCGGTGGCGGCACTGCGCTTCTGCGCGTTGATGCAATCCTGTGGCAGCCCGAGCGTGAGGGGCAGTTCCACCGTTGAGGTGGTGTCAGCGTCTGTATCGTATGGTCGAAAAGGAGTAGGGGAGTGCCGCTTTCTTTATGGATGTCGCTGGTAGCCGTGTGCGCCATGGGGGCGATGTCGCCGGGGCCGAGCCTGGCGCTGGTGTTGCGCCATACGCTCGGTGGCGGTCGCGCCCCGGGTATCGTGGCAGCCCTGTCACATGCGTTGGGCGTGGGCTTTTACGCGCTGCTCACGGTGATGGGGCTGGGGGCGCTGATCGTGCGTTTCCCTACCCTGTTTCAAGCCATCACCTGGGCCGGCGCGGCCTACCTGGCCTGGCTTGGCATCAAGGCGCTACGAGCAGGTCGGGAGGCGGCGCTGGAGGCAGCCGGTGTGGCGACGACGCGTCGCCAGGCTGCGCGCGAGGGCATGCTGGTGGCCCTGGGCAATCCCAAGCTGATCCTGTTCTTCATCGCGCTGCTCAGTCAATTCGTCACCCCTGACATGTCGCTCGTGGCCAAGGCGGTCATCGTGCTCACGGCGATGATCATCGATGGCGCCTGGTATGTATTGGTAGCGGTGTCATTGACCCATTCGCGCGTACTGCCCTGGCTGCAGTCGCGGGCCCACTGGATTCATCGCATCACTGGCGTGATGCTGCTGGCACTTGCGCTGCGAGTGGTGGCAGGCCCCCTCGGCTGAGGGGGGTTGTTCGATAAGCGAACCGGCTGTACGTCAGGGATGATGGAAGCCTCGGTATCATTCGAGAGCGATTTCCCCTGATGAATCCGTTAATGGACATAGACGAAGAGCGGGCCCTGGCGATGGTGCTCGACGAGGATCCCGACGTGGTGGCGGTCCTCTCGCTTCAGCTGCATGTCCTGGGCCTCGAGAGTCGCTGCTACCGGCGGGCAGATGCACTGCTGGCGGAGCTGGACGATTGTGCCCCTCAGCTTGTGATCATGGGGCTTGAGTTCGGCGACCCGGACGGTATCGAGCTGCTGCGCCTGCTGGCTAAGCAACGCTTCACCGGCTGGGTATTGCTGCTGGGTGGCGTCGAACGCAAGATCTCTCGCATTGCCGAGCGTGTCGGGCACACCTTGGGATTGCAGATGCTCGGCTCTCTGGACAAACCGATGCGCCTGGCCGAGCTCAGGCAGCGGCTGGAGCGGCTGCACCCCGGTTGCAAGCCGACCATCGTTCCGGAAGACAGTCCCTTCTTCTCCGCGGCCGAACTGGAGTCGGCGCTGCAGCAGCATGAGCTCACCGTGCACTATCAGCCCCAGTTCGAACTGTCTAGCGGCCGACTCAGCGGCGTCGAGGCGCTGGTGCGATGGGCGCACCCCCAGATCGGCATGATCGGCCCAGCCAGCTTTTTGCCCATGCTGACTGCCGGCCAGAGTCGGCGCCTTACCTGCCATGTGCTGGAGCAGGCGCTGGCGGATGCAAAGCGTTGGCGCGAGCAGGGCGTGTATTTGTCGCTCTCGGTCAATGTCACTGCCGAAGATCTGATGGAGTCGCAGCTGCCGTCACTGACGCGCCAACTGGCTCCGGACGATTCGCCACTGGTGGTGCTCGAGATTACCGAGACCGCGGCCATGGATGACGAGCTGCTAGGCTCGGAGATTGCCGCCCGGCTCCACCTCAGTGGCATGGAGGTGGCGGTGGACGATTTCGGCGTCGGCTTCTCGTCGCTGTCGCGCTTGCAGATGCTGCCTATCAGCGAGCTGAAGATCGACCGCAGCTTCATTCGCCATATCCAACAGGAGAGTCAGGACGCGGCCATCGTAGAGGCTGTCGCCCTGCTTGGTCGGCGCCTAGGAATCCGTGTGGTGGCCGAAGGGGTCGAGGAACTCGACTGCCTGCCGATGCTGGCCCGTTTCGGCTGTACCCACGTGCAAGGCTTCGGCTTGTCGCGGCCGGTCCCGGCCGAGGAGATACCGCTGCTGGCCTGCGATCAGTCGCCGATTCGCGCCAGAATCGCCGCCAGCGGCGAACCGGCCGGCAGCACGCCATAGGCCGGGCTGGCTTCCACGCCGAGGCGCGAGCGACAGAAGGTCTCGGCCACCTCGGCCGGTGCATGGCGTAGCAGCAGCGCGCCCTGCAGGCTCTGTGCCAGACGCTGGGTCAGCCAGCGGGCGCGGGGCTCCAGGGGCTCGGCGGACAGGGTCAGGTCGTGTTCCAGGCCGGCCAAGGCCAGATCGAGATCCTGTTGCAGGCCCTGGGCGGTGCGCAGTTCGCCACGCAGGGCGGCGATCGATTCGGGGTGGCGCGCCAGTACCCGCAGCAGATCCAGACAGATCACGTTGCCCGAGCCTTCCCAGATGGAGTTGACCGGCGCCTCGCGATAGAGCCTGGCCAGCGGCGACTCTTCGACATAGCCGATGCCGCCCAGGCACTCCATGGCCTCGGCCATGAAGCCGGGCCCGCGCTTGTTGTGCCAGTACTTGGCCAAGGTGGGCAGCACTCGGGCCAGGGCCGTTTCGTGTGCCTCGCCGCGAGCGTCTCCGTCGAAGGCGCGCGCGGCGCGCATGATCAGTGCCACGCCGGCTTCCACCTCCAGCGCCAGATCGGCGATGACCGCCTGCATCAGCGGCTGCTCCGCCAGCAGGCGGCCGAAGGCGTGCCGACCGCGCACGTGGCGCCACGCCTCGACCAAAGCCTGACGCATCATGCCGACCGGGGCGGTGGCGGCATCGAGTCGGGTCTGTTGCACCATGTCGATGATGGTGGCCACTCCACGGCCGGGCTCGCCGACCAGGCTTGCCCAGGCGCTGCGATACTCGATCTCGGCGGAGGCGTTGGAGCGGTTGCCGCACTTCTCCTTGAGGCGCTGGAGCTCGATGGCGTTGCGCTCGCCGTCCGGCGTGAAGCGCGGTGCCAGGAAGCAGGTCAGTCCCGCGTCGGTCTGGGCCAGGGTGAGGAAGGCATCGGACATCGGCGCGCTGCAGAACCACTTGTGACCGGTGAGCCGCCAGCTCTCGCCGTCGCGTTCGGCGCGGGTGGTGTTGCGGCGCACGTCGCTGCCGCCCTGTTTCTCGGTCATGGCCATGCCGAAGGTGAGCCCGCGCTTTTGGTCGGCGGGAAGCGGACGCGGGTCGTAGGCGTTGGCCAGCAGCCCCGGCGCCCATGCCGCTTCGATGTCGGGGCTGCGGCGCAGCACCGGCATGGCGGCGTGGGTCATGGTCACCGGGCAGCAGAAGCCGGGCTCGGCCTGGGTCAGCAGGTAGAGCGCGGCGACATGGGCCTGGTGGCCGCCGCGGCCCTCTTCCTGCCAGGCCACGGCGTGCCAGCCGTTGTCGATGGCCAGGTGCATCAGCTCGTGGTAGGCGGGGTGATAGCGCACCTCGTCCAGCCGCCGGCCATGACGATCGAACAGTTGCTGTTCCGGCGGGTGGCGGTTGGCCTGTTCGCCCAACGCCTGTACGTGAAGGCTGCCCGCTTCGCGCCCCAGAGGTGTCAGGCGCTGGCTGACCCAGGCGGGGGCTTCGCGCTCCAGCGCTTCACGCAATGGCAGGTCGTCGGCGAACAGGTCGCTGTCGCCGGGCGTGTCGGGTTGGTTGACCACCTCATGGGTGGTCAGTCGGCTGCGAGGGGCATTGTCGCGCATGCAGGTTCTCCTCGGACGCCGTCGTGCCTCGTTCCTGCAGCATGGTCAGTCCCGCCGGGTCGGTCAACGCGCAGCGGGCGTGACCTGGTTGCCGCTTACCGGTAGGCTTGGAGCCGGCGTGTAAAGAAACCTGGCTTTGGTCAGTCCCGTCGCAAGGGTTGCCGGGCTACGCTGAGGAGTGCTAGGTGTGAGTCGTGGCATGGGGAAGGTGACAGTGAGGCAGGCAGACATGACCATACATCAACATGTATGCCGCACCTTTCGCGGCGAGCCCTTCAATCTGGGAGCCCTGCAGGGCCAGGTACTGCTGATCGTCAACGTGGCTAGCCGCTGCGGTTATACGGCTCAGCTCGGCGAGCTGGAGCGTCTCTATCGCAGTCACCGCGACCGTGGCTTTACCGTACTGGCCTTTCCCTGCAATCAGTTCGCTCGACAGTCGCCGGAAACGGCACTGGATTTTTGTGCCTTCAGCTCCAGTCAGTATGGCGTCACCTTTCCGGTCATGGAGAAGGTCAAGGTCAATGGCGGCGGCGCTCATCCGCTGTTTGTCGAACTCAAGCGCCAGGCGCCGGGCGTGATGGGCACCGGCATGATCAAGTGGAACTTCACCAAGTTCCTGGTGGCGCGGGATGGCAGGGTGGTGCGTCGCTTCTCTCCACGGGAAAGTGGGCCGGCGTTGGAGAGCGCACTGGAGCAGACGCTCGATGAGCACTTCCAGCTATAGATGCCGGCTCTCGTGTCAATGAGGCGACTCGCCTCGCTCCATCATCACCCTGGCGATCAGCTCGTTCCAGCGATGTCGGGTCATCATGGTGGTCAGGCCTGAAAACAGTGCCCAGGATTTGCGACGCCATCCCTTGAGCCTGAGGTTGTGGGCGACGAGCTGCTGCATCAACTGATAATCGTCGAAATCGCGCCAGCGTCCGGCAATGGACATCTGGTTGCGTGCCATCACCGGGGCCAGTTCCAGGCGGAAGATCCATTCCAGTTCGTGCAGCGTCAATTGCTGACGCTCAATCACCGCCACCATCCGTGTGAATTCGCGCTCGCTGGGTTCGCGGTCCAGCCACAGCGGGGCCAGCGTCAGCCACAGCTCGCCACGTTCATCCACCAGCGCCTGTGCGTTCATGATCATCTCCTGCCACGGATACCGGGGTTGCATCGTGCCCCAGTAGCCATCGTCGCTCAAGTGCGGACAGACGCAAGTGTGACCGTTAGAATGTCGCCACTGCTCATTCGTATCGAGACGGCGCCCCGAGCGGCGCTGCAACACCAATAACGAGGTCTGTCGTGATCATCAAACCCAAGGTTCGCGGTTTCATCTGTACCACCACTCATCCGCTTGGCTGCGAGAAGAATGTGCTCGAGCAGATCGAGGCGACCCGTGCGCGTCAGTTCGACAAGGCCAATGGGCCGAAGAAGGTGCTGGTGGTCGGTGCCTCCAGCGGCTATGGCCTGGCGGCACGGATTACCGCAGCGTTCGGCTTCGGTGCCGACACGCTGGGCGTGTTCTTCGAAAAGGCCGGCAGCGAGAAGAAGCCCGGCACCGCCGGCTGGTACAACGCCGCCGCCTTCGACAAGTTTGCCAAGGCCGAAGGACTCTACAGCAAGTCGATCAACGGCGACGCCTTCTCCCACGAGGCGCGCGACAAGGCCATCGAGCTGATCAAGCAGGACATGGGCCAGATCGATCTGGTGGTCTACTCGCTGGCCTCGCCGGTGCGCAAGCTGCCCGACAGCGGTGAACTGAAGCGCTCCGCGCTCAAGCCCATCGGCGAGACCTATCGCGCCACCGCCATCGATACCAACAAGGATGTCATCATCGAAGCCGAAGTGGAGCCCGCCACCGAGCAGGAGATCGAGGACACCAAGGCGGTGATGGGCGGCGAGGATTGGGAGCTCTGGATCGATGCCCTGGACCGTGCCGGTGTGCTGGCACCCGGCGCCCGTAGCGTGGCGTTCAGCTACATCGGCACCGAGATCACCTGGCCGATCTACTGGCATGGCGCTCTGGGCAAGGCAAAAGAGGATCTCGACCGCGCTGCCGGGGAACTCGATGCCAAGCTCAAGGCCACCGGCGGCGGCGCCAACGTGGCCGTGCTCAAGTCGGTGGTGACCCAGGCCAGCGCAGCCATTCCGGTCATGCCGCTCTACATCGCCATGGTTTACAAGGTGATGAAGGAAAAAGGGCTGCATGAGGGCACCATCGAGCAGCTCAACCGTCTGTTCGGGGATCGTCTCTACTCATCTCAAGGACAGGGCGGCGAGCTCGCCACCGATGAAGCGGGACGCCTGCGTCTGGACGACTGGGAGCTGCGCGACGACGTGCAGCAGGCCTGCAAGGACCTGTGGCCGCAGGTGACCACCGAAAACCTTTTCCAGATCACCGACTATGCTGGTTATAAGCACGACTTCCTGAAGCTGTTCGGGTTCGAGCGCGACGACGTCGATTACGATGCCGAGGTGAACCCGGAAGTGAATTTTGATGTCGTGACGTTATAGGTCCGCTGCAACAGCAAAGGTGAGGCAAGGCGGGCAAAACCAGCGTCAAAGGAGATTTCCATGGACACCAGGGAGAGCAAGACGTCGCAAGAGGAGTACGAGCATCTCAAGGAAGTGAGAATGCCCGAAGACTTCGAGCATCGCGAGCCGGATGCTGGCCAGCCCGAAGCCAAGCGACCCGCCAAGGGGTGGCACTGGCTGGTGCTGGGCGTCGCCATCGCCGCGGGGGTGTTCCTGATCTACAGGTTGCTCTCGGCAGCCTGGCTGTAATCTCTTTTTTGCCGCCCTGAACCGACGAACCCCGTGGCCCTGGTCACGGGGTTCGTCGTTGGGGCGGGGCTAGGAGCGCGCGGTATTGCCAACGCTGCCGATGGAGTACCATTTCCGCTTCGTCCCGGCTCATGGCACTGCTCAATGCCCGACAACTCCACGGCCACATCCTGTGTTAGCGCCACCCCCCGCTGGGTCGGGGTACTGACACTGCCGGGCTTCTCGTTGCTGGCTCAGGCCTGTGCCCTGGAGCCGCTGACGGTGGCCAATCAGCTGGCCGGCCGCCGGCTCTATCGTCTGCAGGCGTTCTCCCCGGCTGGGGGCGAGGTCGTCAGCATGGCCGATATCAGCCAGACGGCCTGCACCCCCTTCGAACTTGCTTCTCCCGAGCTGGACATGCTGATCGTCTGTGCGCCCAGCCCTTTGCCGGCCATGCATGAAAGCGCGCTGCCGGGCCAGCTGCGCCTGCTGGGACGCAGCGGTGTGGTATTGGTGGGGGTGGGGGGTGGCACCGAGCTGTTGGCGCGTGCGGGTGTGCTGGACGGCTATCGCGCCACGCTGCCTTGGCAGCGCTTTGCCGCCTTCACACGTGATTTTCCTCGTGTGCGCTTGACCCAGCAGCTGTTCGAGATCGACCGCGACCGCCTCACCTGTGGCGGCGGCACGGCGGCCATGGACATGATGATGACGCTGATCGCCACCCATCACGGTAACGAGCTGGCAGAGCGCGTCTCGGAGCATTTCGTGCTCGAGCGGGTGCGCATGGGCGATGAGCCGCAGCAGGTGCCGCTGCGCGCCCGGTTGGGCCATGCCCCGGCACCGCTGGTGGACGCCGTCATGCTGATGGAAGCCAATATCGAAGAGCCGCTGACCACCCATGAGCTGGCCGAGCACCTGGGCATCTCGCGCCGCCAGCTCGAGCGGCTGTTCAAGAAGTACCTACAAGCCGTGCCTGGCCGCTACTACCTCGACCTGCGCCTGAAGGAGGCCCGCCGCCTGCTTCGTGAGAGCGACCTGCCCGCAGGGGAGATCGCCATGAAGACGGGCTTCTCCTCGCCCGCCCATTTCTCCACCGCCTACCGCAACCATTTCGGGGTTACCCCGCGCGAAGAGCGACTTTAAGTCCTTATCTAGAAGTCGGGGTCCCATTGCTGAAAGCCGGCCCGCCCGTCGCTCCTTATACTCGAGTGACATCGTTGCGTTGCTATCACTTTTGCAGGAATGGAGACCGAGATGAGCCATACCCCGACCCGTGCCGACTTCGACCAGTACATGGTGCCGAACTACTCCCCCCAGAATGTCATTCCGGTGCGCGGCGAGGGTAGCCGACTGTGGGACCAGGAGGGGCGCGAGTACATCGACTTCGCCGGTGGCATTGCCGTCAACTCACTGGGGCACTGTCATCCGGTGCTGGTGGAAGCGCTCACCGAGCAGGCCGGCAAGCTGTGGCACCTCTCCAATGTCTACACCAACGAGCCGTCGTTGAAACTGGCCAAGGCCCTGGTGGAGCGCACCTTTGCCGACAAGGCCTACTTCTGCTCGTCCGGCGGCGAGGCCAACGAGGCGGCGCTGAAGCTGGCGCGGCGCTGGGCCCACGACAACTTCGGTGAGCACAAGCATCGCATCGTCTCGTTCTATCAGTCGTTCCACGGCCGCACCTTCTTCACCGTGAGCGTGGGTGGCCAACCCAAGTATTCCCAGGGCTTCGGCCCGGTGCCGGGCGGCATCGTCCATGGTGAGTTCAACAACCTCGACAGCGTGCGCGACCTGATCAACGACGACACCTGTGCGGTGATGGTCGAACCGATGCAGGGAGAGGGCGGCATCCAGCCGGCCACTCAGGAGTTCCTGCAGGGTCTGCGCGACCTGTGCGACGCCCATGATGCGCTGCTGATCTTCGATGAAGTGCAGACCGGCGTGGGCCGCACCGGCTCGCTCTATGCCTACATGGAGTACGGCATCGAGCCTGACATTCTTACCACCGCCAAGGCCCTGGGCGGCGGCTTCCCCATCGGTGCCATGCTGACTACCGATCGCGTCGCCCCGGCGCTGGCCATCGGTACCCACGGCTCGACCTACGGTGGCAACGCCCTGGCCTCGGCCGTGGCCCTGGCCGCCGTGGAGCACATCGATACCCCCGAAGTGCTGGGCGGCGTCAAGCAGCGCCACGATCTGTTCCGCGAGCATCTCGAGTCGATCAACCGCAAGTACGGCGTATTCAAGGAGATTCGCGGTATGGGGCTGTTGGTTGGCGCCGAGATGTCGTCCGAGTACGAGGGCCGTGCCAAGGACATCCTGCCGCTGGCCATCGAAGAGGGGCTGATGGCGCTGATCGCCGGTCCCAACGTGCTGCGCATGGCACCGTCTCTGGTGATTCCCGAGGCCGACATCGCCGAGGGCATGACGCGGCTGGAGCGTGCGATCGAACGGCTGGTCGCGGCCAAGTGAAGTCTGGTCAAGCCATGCCCCCTCCCGCCAATCGACCTGGAGATCTCGCCATGATGGTCGTACGCCCCGTTCGGCCGGCCGACCTGCCGGCCCTGGAGCGACTGGCGGGCTTGGCGACGCCGAGCCTGACCAACCTGCCGGCCCATCGGGACCGTCTCGAGGAGCGCATCGCCCGCTCGCGGCAGTCGTTCGGGCGCGAAGTGGACTTTCCCGGCGACGAACACTACACCTTCGTGCTCGAGGATCTCGAGCGCGGCGAGGTGGTGGGCACCGCCACCCTGCGCGCCGAGGCCGGTGCGCGGGAGGCCTACTACACCTATCGTCAGGAAACGCTGATCCACGCCTCGCAGCAGCTCAACGTGCGCCGTGAGGTACAGACCCTGGCGCTCTCCCACGAGGTTTCCGAAACCACTCAGCTATGCGCGCTATCGCTGGATCCCCGCTATCGCGGCACCAGCGCAGAAAGCCTGCTGCGCCGCGCGCGGTTGATGTTCATCGCCCAGTATCCGGAACGCTTCGCCGAGGTGCTGGCGATGGCCTTCCCCGGCTATCTCGACGAGCAGAACGAATCGCCGTTCTGGAACAGCGTTGGCCGCCATTTCTTCGTGCGTGACTATCACGAGATCAATTATCTCGCCGGGGTTCGCTCGAAGAGCTTCATCGCCGAGGTGATGCCGCAGTTTCCCCTCTACCTGGCGCTGCTCACCCCCCAGGCCAGGGCCGCCATCGGGCGTGAGCATCCGGCTCATGAGGCGGCCATGGCCGAGATGCTGGCCGAGGGTTTCATGCGTTCGCGTCACGTCGACCTGTTCGACGCCGGCCCGGTGATCAAGGGCGAACGCGAACGCTTGCACACCTTCCGTCGCGCCGCCTGGCACCCGGTGCGAGTGCGTCCGGCACACGCACTGCCGGATGCCGAGCCGGCAATGATTGCCAACCAGCGGCTGGCCGATTTCCGCTGCGTGATAGCGCGCTATGCGTTGTCGCCTACCGGCCAGCTGATGCTCTCCCCCGAGCACGCCGAGCTGCTCGGCGTGGAGGAAGGGCGAGCGGTGCTGGCGGCGCCATTGGCGCTGCCCACCGCCGGTGAGGACGAACTGGGCTTCGACGAGGGAGAGCTGTGATGCGTATCCGACCGATTGCCGAGGGCGACCTGGAAGAACTGCAGAAGATCGCCCGCGAAACCGGAGTCGGCTTCACCTCGCTGCCCGACAACCGTGAATTCCTCAGCGACAAGATCGCCGCTGCGGTCAGTGCTTTCGAGCAGCGCACGCCGGCCGACCGGCGCAACTACTTCTTCGTACTCGAAGACGAAACCAACGGCGAGTTGGCGGGCTGTTGCGCCATCGAGGGGCAGGTGGGCCGCGAGGTACCGTTCTATCACTACCGCCTGGGCACACTGGCCCACTCCTCGGTGCAGCTCGACCTGCACCGCACCATCGACACCCTGTTTCTCAGCTCCGACCACACCGGCGACGCTGAAGTGGCCTCGCTGTTCCTGCGCCCCGCCTTCCGCGGCAAGGAGCGTCGGCACCAGCGTAACGGCACGCTGTTGTCGCTGGTGCGCTGGCTGTTCATGGCCGAGTTTCGCGACCAGTTTCCCGACAAGGTGCTGGCCGAGATGCGTGGCGTGTTCGATGAGCGTGGCAAGAGCCCGTTTTGGGAGTGCCTGGGCAGCCACTTCTTCCCCATGGACTTCGACGAGGCCGATCGCCTCACCGGGCTGGGTCAGAAGAGCTTCATCGGCGAGCTGATGCCCAAGTTCCCCATCTATACCCCCTTCCTTTCCGACGAGGCACGGGCCTGTATCGGCAAGGTGCACCGCGATACCCGCCCGGCGCTGGCCATGCTCAAGAAAGAGGGACTGCGTTGGGAAGGTTACATCGACATCTTCGATGGCGGGCCCACGGTGGAGGCTTACATCGACGACGTGCGCGCGATTCGCAAGTCGCGACGCTGTCGGGCCGAGATTCGCAGCGGCAGCGAGACGCCCAGCGGGCGTCCGCGCTGGCTGGCGGCGAGCACCGGCATGGCGAATTTTCGCTCCGCCTGGGTGGCCCATGGCCCCGACGAGGAGGGCACCCTCACCTTGAGCGAGGCAGAAGCGCAGCGGCTGGGCGTGGCGGCCGGCGACTCGCTGCGCGTCCTGGATACCGAGGAGACATCATGAACGCGATGCAACAGCTGATGATCGGCGGCCGCTGGCTGCCGGGCGAGGCGAAGGGCTTCACCAAGTGCGATCCGGTTTCCGCCGAGACCCTGTGGCAGGGGGGAAGCGCCAGCGACAGCCAGGTGGCGGCAGCGGTAGAGGCTGCCCGCAATGCTTTCCCGGCCTGGGCGCGGCTCGGCTTCGCCGAGCGTCTGAGCGTAGTGGAGCGCTTTCGGGAACTGCTGGAGACCCACCGCGAGGACCTGGCCCGGGCGATTGCCTGCGAGACGGGCAAGCCGCTATGGGAAGCGCGCACCGAAGTGGGCGCCATGATCGGCAAGGTGGCGATCTCGGTGCGCGCGTATCAGGAGCGTACCGGCGAGCGTAGCCGCGATCTCGGTGACACCACGGCCGTGTTGCGCCATCGGCCGCACGGCGTGATGGCGGTATTCGGCCCCTACAACTTCCCCGGCCATCTGCCCAACGGCCACATGGTGCCGGCGCTGCTGGCCGGCAACACGGTGGTATTCAAGCCCAGCGAGCAGACCCCGCTGACCGCCGATCTCACCCTGCAGTGCTGGCAGCAGGCAGGCTTGCCCGGCGGCGTGATCAACCTGGTGCAGGGCGGTGCTTCAGTGGGCCAGGCGCTGTCGTCGCACCCGGGTATCGACGGCTTGCTGTTTACCGGCAGCGCTCGAGTCGGTGGCTTGCTCAACCGTCAGTTCGCCGACCAGTTGGAGAAGATCCTGGCGCTGGAGCTGGGTGGCAACAATCCGCTGGTGGTCAAGGACGTGCACGACCAGGACGCCGCTGTGCTGACCATCCTGCAGTCGGCCTTTCTCTCGGGCGGACAGCGCTGCACCTGCGCCCGGCGGCTGATCGTGCCCGAGGGGCAGGTCGGCGATCACCTGCTCGATGCCCTGGTCGATGCCATGGCCCGCCTGCGGGTGTCAGGGCAGTTCGAGGAGCCGGCACCGTTCTATGGCGGCCTCGTCAGCCGCGAGGCGGCACAGGGGCTGCTCGAGGCCCAGGACGAACTGGAGGCGCTGGGCGGCGTGGTGCTGGCACGCATGGAGTGCCTGAAAGAGGACACCAGCCTGCTCTCGCCGGCGTTGATCGACGTGACCGGGCTCGATGTGCCCGACGAAGAGCACTTCGGCCCACTGCTCAAGGTTTATCGCTACCGCGACTGGGATCACGCTCTGGAGCTGGCCAACGACACCCGCTATGGCCTCGCCGCCGGGCTGATTGGCGGCGAGCGCGCCGATTGGGACGACTTCCTGCTGCGCATTCGCGCCGGCATCGTCAACTGGAACCGCCAGACCACCGGTGCATCCGGCGATGCCCCGTTCGGCGGAGTGGGCGTCAGCGGCAACCATCGTCCCAGCGCCTATTACGCGGCGGACTACTGCGCTTACCCGGTGGCCTCGATGGAGGCCGAGACCCTGACCCTGCCTGACAACTTGCCGCCCGGAGTGGTGTTATGAGCCAAACGACGAACGCCGACTACCGGGAAGTCAATTTCGACGGCCTGGTGGGCCCCACTCACAACTACTCGGGCCTGGCCCACGGCAATGTCGCTTCCATGAGTCATGGCGGGCTGCTCTCCAACCCCCGGGAAGCGGCGTTGCAGGGCCTGGAGAAGATGAAGGCGCTGATGGATGCCGGCTACGCACAGGGTGTGCTGCCGCCCCAGCAGCGGCCTGATCTTGGCGCGCTGCGCTCGCTGGGCTTCTCCGGCAGCAATCGTGAGGTGCTGGCGCGGGCGGCCAGCGAGGCACCTCAGGTTCTTCGCGCGGTGTGCTCGGCCTCGAGCATGTGGACAGCCAATGCCGGAACGGTGACGCCGAGCCGCGATGCACCGGACGGGCGGGTGCACTTCACTCCTGCCAACCTGCAGTCGAGTTTCCATCGCTTTCTGGAGCCGGAAACCACCGGCCGCGTGCTGGCGGCCATCTTCCGCAGCGAGGCGCACTTCGCTCATCACCCGGTACTGCCGGCCACCCCGGCCTTCTCCGACGAGGGCGCGGCCAACCACACACGCCTGTGCGGCGAACACGGCGATGCCGGAGTACACCTGTTCGTCTACGGTCGCCAGGCCTTCGGCGGAGATTCGGCTCATGAGCCCAAGCGCTTTCCCGCGCGACAGACTCTGGAGGCGAGCCAGGCGGTAGCCCGCCAGCACGGCCTCTCGGAAGTCCAGACGGTATTCGCTCAACAGCATCCCGTCGCCATCGATGCCGGCGTGTTCCACAACGACGTGATCGCAGTGGGCAATGGCCCGGTGTTGCTCTATCACGAGATGGCTTTCCTCGACGAGCAGGCCACCCTCGAGGCGTTGCGCAGCAAGATGGCCTCGCCCTTGATTCCGGTGCGTGTGCCCAGCGAGGCGGTGAGCCTGGAGGATGCCGTGGCCTCCTACCTGTTCAATTCGCAGCTGCTCAGCAACCCCGACGGCACCATGACGCTGGTGGTACCCGGCGAGTGCCAGGAACGCGAAGCGGTATGGCGCACCATCCAGGACCTCCTGCTGGCCGGCCACAATCCCATCACCGATGTGATCGTCAAGGACGTCAAGCAGAGCATGCGCAACGGTGGTGGCCCTGCCTGCCTGCGCCTGCGGGTAGTGCTCTCCGCCGAGGAGCGTGCCGCGTTGACCGGTCGCGTGCTGCTTACCGACGTCCTGCACGACGAACTCGTCGCCTGGGTCGAGCGCCACTACCGCGACCGGCTGGCACCCGACGACCTCGCCGACCCTCAGCTGGCCGACGAGACCCTGAATGCGTTGGATGAACTCACTCGCATACTTCAGATCGGCGCGGTCTATCCGTTTCAATTAGGATGAGGTCATAGAGCGCAGCGCAGGCAACGTCCGGATAAGGAAATCTATGCGAGATATCACCTTGGTACGCTTGAATGCAGACTCGCCCCATGTCGCTACGGTGTCGAGCTGGACCTACGCCGAATGGGGCCACCTGCATCCGGGCAGCACCGCCGAATCCTACCGCGAGGCATTTCGCCGCGAGTGCGGTGACGGCGGCGTGCCCTCCGTATTCGTGGCCATGGCAGGCCACCGGCCGGTAGGAACGGCGGCGTTGATGGCCGAGGACATGGACAGTCGTCGCGAACTCACGCCCTGGCTGGCCTCGGTGTTCGTGCTGCCGGAATGGCGCGGGCAGGGCATTGCCGCCAGGCTGATTCGCCGCGTCGAAGAGGAAGCCGCTGACAGCGGCTTCAGCCAGTTCTACCTCTACACCCCCGACCAGCAGGGCCTCTATCGTCGTCTCGGCTGGCAAGACCATGAAGCGCTGAGTTACCGAGGCGAAGAGGTCACCATCATGCTGCGCCGTCTCGAGGCATGACGACCGCCTCGCCGCTGGCGTTGTATCGCGAGGCAGTCGAGCGCCAAGGTTTTGCACCGGACGCGGCCCAGCAGAGCGCTGCGGCACGGCTTGATGTCTGTTTCCAGTCGCTGCACGGCGAAAGGGCCGCGGAGCAGCGCAGGGCCGTACCCGGCGTCTATCTATGGGGACCGGTGGGCCGTGGCAAGACCTGGCTGATGGACGGTTTCCACCGCCACCTGCGGGTGCCTTCCCGGCGCCTGCATTTCCACCACTTCATGCGCTGGGTGCATCAGCGTCAATTCCATTTGAGTGGTACCAGCGACCCTCTCAAGGCACTGGCGCAAGAGTTGGCCTCCGAGGTGCGCGTGCTCTGCCTCGACGAACTGGTCGTCAGCGACATCGCCGATGCCATGCTGCTCGGTCGCCTGCTGCAGGCCTTGTTCGAGCACGGTCTGGTGCTGGTGTGCACGTCCAACCAGGCACCGCACCAGCTCTATGCCGATGGCTTCAACCGTGAGCGCTTCCAGCCCGCCATCGAAGCCATCCAACGTCACATGGAAGTGGTTGAGCTCGACGGCGGCTATGATCATCGCCTGCACCCCGGTCGGCCATGTCAGCGTTACTGGGTGACCGAGTCTGGCCGGCCGAGCCCACTGACAAACCTCTTCGAGCGCTTGAGGCAGGCTGAAAACGCCAGTGCCGAGCCAATTGAATTGGGTCATCGACGAATTGAGGTGGAGCGCCGCAGTGAGAACGTGGTGTGGTGTCGCTACGCCGAACTGTGCGAGCAGCCGCTCTCCGCAATGGACTTCATCGCGCTGGTCGACGAGTTCGATCACGTCCTGCTCAGCGAAGTGCCGCGGCTGAACGATGCCCATGCGCAGGGCAGTATCGCTCGCGGTACCGAAGATAGCAGCGAGCGTGTCGAGGCGGGTGAGCGGGAGCTGCCGCCGCTGTCGCGTCGTGACGATGGCGTGCGCCGCTTCATCGCCCTGGTCGACGAGTGCTACGACCGCCGAGTGCCCCTCTACGTCGAAGCCGAGGTGGCTATGGAGGCGCTTTACCCTCACGGCTACCTGGCGTTCGCCTTCCGGCGCACCCTCAGCCGGCTGCAGGAAATGCAGCTGGAAAGGTTTGGTGGGCTACCTGCGAACGATTGAACCGGCTTTGTCATTCGGTAAGCGGCGCGCCGATGCACTGCCTGAAAACTGCGACCATGGGATCGTAATCGCAGTAGTAAGCAGCGATGTTGGCTCGGATCCATTCGTCCCGATCCAGCCCGGCCCATGAAATCTCGTAGCCGCAATTGATGATCAGATGCTCGAAGAGAATACGCTGCGCCCTGCCGTTGCCATCCCGAAAGGGGTGCAGAACATTGAGATCACCGTAAAACTCGGCGGCGGCCACTATCAATTCGTCACGTTCAAGGTCTGTGTACCAGTCGGCTCGTTCTAACTGGGTGAATAGGTTTTTCGCTTCCGGCTCGATGCGGTCGCAATGACAAAAGCGCGTATCGCCTTTGGAAATGTCGATGGCACGGATCTCGCCGGCCCAAGGATAAAGGTCGCGGAAGAGCCGCCTGTGCAGCGTCTTGAGATAGTCAAAATCGTAGGGCGGGAGAGAGAAAGGAATTCCGTCGGCAGCAATGATCGTCAGCTCGCGTTCGGCTTCCTGCAGGGTTGTATCGTCACGAATCTCGAGAAGATTTTTGAAAACGTTGGTACCGTCGTAACAGTAGGGATCCTGGCCGACGCCGTACTTGTCCATGACAGCAGCTAGTGGCCACGCTCAGCGCTGGCGATATTTTTCCAGCGTGGCGGACTTGCTGGGCAGCGCATGTGGCGCATCGGGAGCACTGAACCCTTCCAGGCGCAGGCTGGCCGCATAGTTATGCTGCTTGACCTTGGCAAAATAGTCCTGCTTGGTCTTGAGGGATACCTTGATCATGCGGATGACCTCGAATTTGCCGATGCCCGTATTTTAACGCATTTCGGCCCACGATGCTTCCTGCCCGGTCGCTAGTCGCTGGCATTGGAAAGAGGCTGGGACATCGGCCTGACAGCCGATGCCCAGCTTTCAATCTTTAGCTGCTGGCCGCTCCGCCGACGATGCCGCTGCGAAAGCCGCTCTGGCGGTCGCTGCCGCGCAGGTGCTGCGCCACGGTATCCTCCGGCGAGCCGGCCATCTCGCGGAACATGCCCATGGAGCCGAGCAGTGCGGATGACTCATAGGGCACGAACACCCGCTCCCCCTCCTGAGCCATGGTCGGCAGCGCCTTGATGTAGCTCTGGCCGAGCAGGTAGCCGACTACGGTTCGCTTGTGCTCGTCGCTGTCGCCGATGGCGCTGAGTACCAGCTTGATCGACTCCTGCTCGCCCTGGGCGCGCAGGATGGCCGACTCCTTGTCCCCCTGGGCGTTGAGAATTGCCGACTCGCGCTGGCCCTGAGCCTTGGCGATGGCGGCGGACTTCTCACCTTCCGCTTCGGTCACGGTGGCGCGGCGCTTGCGCTCCGCTGCCATCTGCAGTCGCATCGCAGTCTCAACTTCCTCGGGCATGGCGATGTCCTGCACCTCGACCCGCGAGATCTTGACACCCCATTTGGAGGCGGGCTCTTCCATCGCCGTCTGGATCTCGTTGTTGACCTCGGCGCGGGACTCGAACAGCTTGTCGAGCTCCATCTTGCCTACCACTGAGCGCAAGGTGGTCTTGGCCAGTACCTCTACCGCCTGGCTCATGTTCTCAATCTCGTAGACGGCACGACGCGGATCGATGATTTGATAATAGAGCGCTCCATTGATACGTACCGTGACGTTGTCGGTGGTTACCACCGGCTGGCCAGGGAAATCCATCACGGTCTCGCGACGGTCGATGCGCACTTCGCTGGTCGTGATGGGAAGGTACTCTTCACCGCGTTTCTGGTAGCGAATCATGGTGATGGCACGGGGCTGCTCGATGAAAGGGATGATGATGTTGATGCCGCTTTCCAGCAGGCGGTTGAACGACCCCAGGCGCTCTATCACCATGACTTCGGACTGGCGCACGATCACCAGGCCCTTGGCGATGATGAGAATGCCGATGACGACAACGATGAGGGCTATCAGCAGCCCCGGGTTGATGGGTAGGTCCATGTTCACGTTACGACTCCTTGTGTCGACGAATGTAATCCTGACGCTTGATGGAGCGAAGCGCCTAACGCTGTAGATCGGGTATGGCTAGCTCTGGGGCGCGTGGCTGACGATGGCCGTGGTGCCATCGAATTCCTGAAAGATCACCAGCGAGCCTTCCGGCAGCTCGGTTTCGCCGGTCTCGGCCACGCGCAGGCGATAGAAATCGCCGTTGACCTTGACCCCGCTGGCGCCGTCGTAGTCGCGCTTGAGCGTGGTGTAGGTGTGGCCCTTCTCCACGCCGGTGCCGGTGGTGCCATAGGAGACGCCCCGGGGCGAGAACCAGGGCCGGATCACCTTGACCGCAACTGGAATCAGGACGCCCGAGAAAACTCCCATGGCGAGCAATTGCCAGGGCAGGGTGATTCCCAGCGCCGCCAGGGCCGAGGTGAGGGCGGCTGCGACTGCCAGTGACAGCAGCACCAGGCCGCCGGATGAAAGCTCCGCCAGGCCCAACAGCAGGGCGATGGCCAGCCAGACAAGGGCAGGGTTCCAGTCCATGGTAGTCTCGTGATCTATATTCCCGGGCGCAGGGTGACCTGCGTTGCACTTGGTTCTATCGTAGCCGTACGACACCCATGGTAAAGGAGAGCATCATGTCGCACACCCTGGCAGTACGTCCTTTTTCAGCATTGGCTCTCATTCTGGCGGGCAGCGCCCTGCTGGCGGCGCCTGCCCTGGCCTCGGAAGAGGAAGCCCAGGCCCAGGAGCAGATAGAGCAGGTAGAGCCCGCTGAAGCTGAAGAGCAGCAGGGGCAGGACGCAGGCGATGACGCTGAAGCAGCCAACGGCGACGAGACGGAGGCGCATGCGGGCCATCACGACCATGCTGAGCACGATGATGACGATCACGCCCATGGTGTCCATGAGCCCGACGAGCATGCCGACAACGAGGCGGTTCAGGCCTACCGCGACGTCAATCGACGCATGCATGAAGATATGTCGATCGACTTCACCGGCAACCCCGACGCCGATTTCGCTCGCGGCATGATCCCCCACCACCAGGGCGCCATCGACATGGCCAACGTGGTGTTGATGCACGGCGAGGACGAAGCGATCCGTGACCTTGCTCGCGAGATCATCGAAGCTCAGGAGGACGAGATCGCCTTCCTGCGCGACTGGCTGGCCAAGCACGGCTACGACGAGGAAGAGACGACTGCCGAGTGACCCACCTGGGGCGGCATGCTGCATGCCGCCCCACCCGAGCTAGCCATTCCCCCGCTTCCGCTACGCCCCACTCATACGCCACCGCTACGCCCCCCGGGGAGGAGGACCCCGAAGCCGTAATTGGCGAGTCTGGATATGTTCGCTATCGCCATGCTGCAGCGGCATTGGCGCCGATAACAACAATCCGGAGGTTCAACTCATGCATCGGACACGCCACGGTGTGTTGCTTTCCGTGCTGGCCGCGCTCGGCAGCGGTCTGGCTTTCTCCGCCAACGCTTTCGACGACGACCGGCTGACGATCTGGATGGGCGACAACAAAGGCTATGACGGCATCCGTGAAGTGGCTCGCCAGTTCACGAACGAAACAGGGATCAGAGTGCAGATCGTCAACCCGGACAATCTCACCGACCGCTTTCAGCAGGCGGCTGGGAGCGGCCAGGGGCCTGACATCGTGATATGGGCTCACGATCGAATCGGCGAGTGGGCGCAAAGCGGCCTTCTCGCGCCTGTTGCCCCTTCCGGCGATTTTCGTGAGCGCTACTTCGATTTCGCATGGGACGCCACATTATGGAACGGTGAGCACTACGGCTATCCGATCTCGGTGGAAGCGCTGGGGCTTATCTACAACAAGGCCCTGATCGAGACGCCGCCGGAGAGCTTCGCGGAGCTCGCGGCACTCGATGCCGAGCTGGCCGGGCAGGGCAAGAAAGCCATCCTGTTCGACTACAGTGAGCCCTACTACGGGTGGACTCTGCTGGCGGCCAACGGTGGCTATCCCTTCCGTCAAACCGAAGAAGGCTTCGATGTCGATGACATCGGCGTCAACAACGAAGGGGCCATCCAGGGAGCCGAGCTGCTGGTGGAGCTGATCGAGAGCGGCGTGCTGCCTCGTGGTACCGACTACAGCATCATGGACACGCGCTTCAATCGTGGCGAAGTGGCGACCATGATCAGCGGCCCCTGGGCCTGGAGCAACCTGGAGCAGAGCGGTATCGACTACGGCGTCGCACTGCTGCCCAAGGTGGGGGACGAGCGTGCCAGACCGATGTTCGGCGTGATGGCGGCCATGATCAATTCGGCTTCACCCAATGACTTCCTCGCCGTTGAGTTCCTGGAGAGCTACCTGCTCGGCGAGGAGGGCATGCGCACCTTCAATAGCGACGGCACCTTGGGTGCCGTGGCGCATATCGATTACCAGCAAGAGCTGGAGCGCGATCCCAATATTGCCGCCACTCTCGAAAACGCCGAGTTCGGTATGCCGATGCCCAACATCCCCGAGATGGGAGCCTTCTGGGCGGCCATGGAGCCGGCATTACAAAATATCGGCAGTGGGCGTCAGTCGCCTCGCGAAGCCCTGGATGCCGCGGCCCGCCGCATGCGCCAGTAACGAACCCGCTCGATGCCAGGTCGGCGCCTATCGTCGTCGACCTGGTGCAGGACGCTAACCATGTACACCATCAATGCTTCCCGCGGCCTGCCTCGCCACCGTTCCCGCTACCCCGCCGAGCGCTACACTCGCTGGGCCCTGCGGGGCCTGGTGGCGGCGCTGGTATTGGCGCTGCTGTGGCTGGTGCTGGCTTTCCACCTCAACGGCCAGCAGATTTTCGCTCTTCTGTTCCTGGTACTGGGAGCTGCGCTGGGCGTGGTCTTCACCCGCCGCCGCCTGATGAGCCACCGCTATATCTTTCCTGCCGTGGCCAGCATGGCAGTATTCGTCATATTTCCCCTGCTTTATACCGTCGGTATCAGCTTCAGCAATTACAGCTCCAGCAACCTGCTCAGCGAGGACCGGGTACGCGCCCAGCTGTTGTCGCGCACTTATCAGGAGGAGAGTGCCACCTTCGGCTTTCTCCTTTATGGCACCGCCGAGGGGCTGCAGCTCTATCTGGAAAGGGAGGGTGTCCCGGGGGGTACCGGTGAAGCGGAAGCCGAGCTGGAGGCGGCGCTCGAGGGGGGCTCGCGATTCGTCACCGGCCCGATATCGCTGGAGGGTAATGAGCGCCGCCATGTCGGTATCCAGCCTGCCGAAGGTGAGCTCGCCGGTGAACCACTGGCAATGCGCGACGTGATCGCCAACCGAGGTGCCTTGCAGAATCTTGTGCTGGTCACCCCCGAGGGGCTCGAGCTGCGCATGGCCGGGCTGCGCCACTACGCCCCCATGCTCGATCGATACGAAGCCCGCGATGACGGCACTCTCTACGACCGCCGTGACGACCGGCTATTGGTCGCTGATAGAGAGACGGGCTTCTTTGTCACCGACGAGGGCGAACGCATCATGCCGGGCTGGCCGGTGGCGGTGGGATTCGACAACTACGCGCGGATCTTCCTCGACCCCGACATCCGCGGCCCCTTCATTCAGATCTTCGTATGGACCTTTGTCTTCGCCGGGCTCACCGTGCTGTTCACCCTGGTCGTCGGCTTCGTGCTCGCCTCGCTGCTGCAGTGGGACCAATTGCGCGGCAAGGCACTCTACCGCACCCTGTTGATCCTGCCCTACGCGGTGCCGGCGTTCATCTCGATCCTGATCTTCAAGGGAATGTTCAATCAGCACTTCGGCGAGATAAACCTTATCCTCGATGCTCTGTTCGGCGTACGTCCCGGCTGGTTCACCGACCCTTGGCTCGCTCGCAGTATGCTATTGATCGTCAATACCTGGCTCGGCTATCCCTACATGCTGCTGCTGTGCATGGGGCTGATCCAGTCGATCCCCAAGGATCTCTACGAGGCCTCTGCTGTGGACGGCGGTGGTCCGCTCACCAATCTTCTCCAGATCACCTTGCCGCTGATCATCAAGCCGCTCACACCGCTGCTGATCGCCTGCTTCGCTTTCAATTTCAATAACTTCGTATTGATCGCGCTGCTCACCGGAGGCAACCCCGACATCCTCGGGGCGAGTACGCCAGCGGGCACTACCGACCTGCTGGTGAGCTATACCTACCGCATCGCCTTCCAGGACGCCGGACAGAACTTCGGACTGGCGGCCGCCATCGCCACGCTGATCTTCCTGCTGGTCGCGGGCCTGGCGCTGCTCAATTTGCGCCTGGCCAAGGTCAGGGTCTGATTCGCAAGGTCACAGGAGAATCGTCATGGCCATGGTTCAACCGCGTTCGATTCGGATACGCAAGCTGGCGGCTCATCTCGCCTTGATCGGCTTTCTCACACTGATCCTCTTCCCGCTACTGCTGGTGATCTCGATCTCCTTCCGTGAGGGCAACTTCGCCACCGGCAGCCTGATTCCGGAGAATTTTTCCTTGGAACACTGGTCGCTGGCGCTGGGCATTCCCTGGGAGCGCGCCGACGGCAGCGTGATACAGCCGCCGTTCCCGGTGCTGCTGTGGCTGTGGAATTCTGTCAAGGTGGCGCTGGTATCGTCGTTTCTGATCGTGCTGCTTTCCACCACCAGTGCCTACGCCTTCGCTCGCATGCGTTTCGCTGGCAAGGCGCCGATCCTCAAGAGCATGCTGATCTTTCAGATGTTCCCGGCGGTGCTCTCGCTGGTGGCGCTATACGCGCTGTTCGACCGCCTGGGACAGCTGGTGCCGGCACTCGGTATCAATACCCATGGTGCGCTGATCGTCGCCTCGCTGGGGGCGGTGGCGCTGCACATCTGGACCATCAAGGGCTACTTCGAATCCATCGACGGCTCGCTGGAAGAGGCCGCCATGGTCGACGGTGCCAGCACCTGGCAGGCGTTTCGCTACATCCTGCTGCCGCTGTCGCTGCCAATCCTGATGGTGGTGTTCATCCTCGCCTTCGTCATGAGCATCATGGAGTACCCCATGGCATCCGTTTTGCTCGTCGACGAGCACAAGCTGACGTTGGCGGTGGGAGCCCAGCAGTACCTGGCCGACCACAACCAGCGCTGGGGCAACTTCGCTGCGGCAGCGGTGCTCTCCGGTCTACCCATCACCGTGGCCTTCCTGATCTGCCAACGCTGGATCATCGGCGGGCTGACGGCGGGGGGAGTGAAGGGCTAACGCCTTTGTCAGGAAAGCGCTGCATCTTACCGAGACGAATACGCCCGCCGGCTTTGAACCGTCCAACTATTGGGGGGCAGTTCAAAGCCGGCGGGCGTTCATTTTGCCGCCGTTCAACCTACCGTTCATGACCGGGGGGCACACGCGGTGTCAGCCCCTCGGCGCGCATCTGCTCGCGCACTTCGATAGGCGAGGGCGGGGGGAACGCGACGCCGCGCTCGATCATCATGTCGCGAAGCTTGATGAATTCGTCGCGAAGGGGGCTGGGCGGGGCATCTTCGATGCGATTGTGAACTCGCCAAGCAGTTGTAACACCCGTTGAGGTGCGAATGTTAGGTGCAGCCCCCTGGGCCAATAGATAAATCGAAATTTCGGGTTTCGTACCTGAGGTGCTTAGATCGAAGGCCGTTCTTCCTACGGCTCCCGGAGCTGCGTCGATCTTTGCACCTCGCCCTACTAGCAGCTTAACGTGCTCTAGTGTGCCGCTGATAACAGCTTGCTCCAGTAGCGGTGTATCGCCCCCATCATTGGGCGACAGGCCGCCATCCAGCATGGAAGCCAGATAACGTGTTTCACTGCTCATCAATGCCGCCCCTAAAGGAGTTCGAGCCTCAGCTTCTTCTATCGAACCTTCACCTGGGTGTACGCCTAGCTCGACCAAGGTGCGTACGGCATCGGGATTCTGCTGCAGCATGGCGAACCACATCAGGGTCATCTGCTTATCGCCTCGGGCGGTGAGGTCGACTCCTTCGGCTTCGCGGCGCAATGCCGCCATATCGTTGCGCTCGATGGCCCGGGCGAGTTCGAGATGCGGACCGGTGAATAACTCGTCGGCAGTGTGACGATTAGGCTTGACCTGACAGCCCGATACGGCCAGTAACAGCATCAGGAAAGCGACCAGAACGAACCCAGTCCTGCCCATAAACAGATCAGCGTTCATGACCGGGGGGCACACGCGGTGTCAGCCCCTCGGCGCGCATCTGCTCGCGCACTTCGATAGGCGAGGGCGGGGGGAACTCGACGCCGCGCTCGATCATCATGTCGCGTACTGATTCGAAGCCTTGGCGAATGTCACCAGGAGGCAAGCGCTGTAGCCTGTCATATACCCCCCAAGCAGTCGTCACTCCATTCTCTAGGCGAATGTTGGGCTCGGCGCCTTGCTCGAGTAAGTAAATCGCGATCTCAGGCTTGGTGCCTAACGTGCTTTCATCAAATGCAAT
>NZ_JBYCKL010000056.1:0-4626 GCF_057473365.1 Halomonas sp. TH-94 | reverse complement strand
TCGAGCCGGGGCTGGGCATCATCCAGCACCGCACGAGCCATTTCCGGCCCTTGTTGCTCGACTGCCGTGACGATGCGGTCGCGCAAGGCCGACTTGCGCCATTCGGTGTCCTGGTGCAGTACGAAGATTGCCACCAGCAGCAGCACCAGCAGGGGGAGACACAGTATCCACAGTGTCAGACGATTTCCGAGCGACATCCGGCTTTCCTTGATCACGAACCATCTAACCAGTATGCCACATTGGCTGGGGATGCCTGTCCAGTGGATGGTGGCGCGGATATACTAAGGAAAAGACGTTAGCCTAAGGACGGTTACATGCAATTTCCCACCATCGAGGATGTCGTCGGCCATACACCGCTGGTGCGGCTCAAGCGGATCGCGGCGGGGCGCAACAATACGCTTCTCGCCAAGCTGGAGGGAAACAATCCGGCAGGTTCGGTGAAGGATCGCCCGGCGCTATCGATGCTGGAGCAGGCCGAAGCGCGCGGCGACATCACGCCGGGCGACACGCTGGTCGAGGCAACATCTGGCAATACCGGCATTGCGCTGGCCATGGCGGCTGCCATCAAGGGCTATCGCATGGTGCTGATCATGCCCGACAACGCCTCCAGCGAGCGCAAGCAGGCCATGGCCGCCTACGGAGCCAAGCTGATCACCGTCAGCAAGGAAGGGGGCATGGAGGAGGCTCGCGACCTGGCCGAGGCGATGATTGCGCGGGGCGAGGGCAAACCGCTCAACCAGTTCGCCAACCCCGACAATCCCCTGGCTCATTATCGCGGCACTGGCCCTGAGATCTGGGAGCAGACCGACGGCAGCGTTACCCACTTCATCAGCTCCATGGGGACCACCGGAACGATCATGGGGGTGTCGAGCTATCTCAAGGAGCGCAACGCGGACATCCAGATCATCGGGCTGCAGCCGGAAGACGGCGCAAGCATCGCCGGTATTCGTCGCTGGCCCACGGAATACCTGCCCAGCATCTTCGATGCCACCCGTGTCGACCGCATTCTCGATATCGGGCAACACGAGGCCGAGGAGCACATGCGTCGTCTGGCGCGTGAAGAGGGCATACTCGCCGGTGTTTCCTCCGGCGGTGCCCTGGCCGGTGCTCTGCGTGTTGCAGAAGAGGTCGAAAATGCAGTGATCGTGTTCATCGTCTGCGACCGTGGTGACCGCTATCTCTCGACTGGGCTGTTCGCCCCGGAGGTTTGAGGTGGCCATGCTCGGCAAGCCACGGCCGGCGCGTCAGCGCTCCGGCGTCTCGGGGCTGCAAAAACAGCCCGCCGCTGCCCGCCGTCGGGAAGCGCCGCAGGCCGAAGGCGAGGCCGTCAGCGTCGAGCGCTTGGCGCACGACGGTCGCGGCGTAGCGCACACCGCCAGCGGCAAGACCCTGTTCATCGACGCGGCACTACCGGGCGAGAAGGTTGCCGTCGCCGTGCATCGTACCCGCAAGCGCTTCGATGAAGCGCATGTGCGTGAACTGATCGAGCCGGCGGCCGAGCGGGTCAGCCCGCCATGCCCTCACTATGGCCATTGTGGCGGCTGCGACCTGCAACATCAGGCGGTCTCGGCTCAGCGCGAGCACAAGCGTGCGGTGCTTGCCGAGCTGCTGGCCCGCGAGGGACTCGCACTTGCCGAGCCGCCGGGGCTGCTGCAGGGGGAAGCGCTCGGCTATCGTCGTCGTGCCCGCATGGGAGTCAAGGTGGATGCCGAGGGCGGCGTACATCTCGGTTTTCGTGCGCGTCACGCCAGCCGCCTGGTCGATATCCACTCCTGCGCAGTGCTGGTGCCCGAACTCTCGGCGCTGATAGAACCGCTGCGAGAACTGTTGGCCGAACTCGAGGCGCCGCGCCTGGTGGGTCACCTGGAGCTCATGGCTGCCGACGCCATCAGGGTGGTAGTGGTGAGACAGCTGCGCGACAACCGCGCCGATCTTCAGCGCTGGCGTGACTTCGGTCAGGCTCATGGCGTGGCCGTGGCCTGTCTGCTGGGTCGCGAGGAGCCTGAGCTGACGTGGCTGGGCGATACGCCGCGACTCAGCTACCGGCTGCCGACATCACGGCAGGAGCTCCAACTGGGCTTTGCGCCGGGCGATTTCATCCAGGTGAACGAGCAGGTCAACCGGCTACTGGTCGCCACGGCGCGGGAGTGGTTGGCCCCGGTTGCCAGCCAGCGCGTGCTGGACCTTTTCGCCGGTATCGGCAACTTCAGCCTGCCGCTGGCGGCCGATGGCGCTCAGGTCGTGGCGGTGGAGGGAAGCGCAGCCATGGTGACGCGGCTCGACGCCAATGCCCGGAGTAACGCGCTCGACATCGAGGCGCGGCAGGCCGATCTCAACGACGAGGCCGCGGTTCTGGTGCTGTTGAAGCAATATGCCCCCGACCTGGCAGTGTTGGACCCGCCCCGCGATGGTGCCGATGCGGCATGCCGCGCCCTGGTCGAACGCCCGGTCTCGCGGCTGGTCTACATAGCCTGCGACCCCGCCACGCTGGCGCGCGATGCGGCACGACTCGTGCATGGTGGTTATCGCATCGTCCGGGTGTCGATAGCCGACATGTTTGTGCACACTTCACACCTGGAGTCCCTGCTACTGTTCGAACATGGTGCAGAGCAGCCGTCATCGCAAGGAGTCTAGAGAGATGGTGAAAGTCCGCGACGACCAGCCGTTGAACGACAATGGCGACGTCGATATCGGCCACTGGCTGGAGCGACTCCAGGAAGACGTCAAGCTGCGCGATCCTGGCGAGATGCGTGAGGCCTGCGATCTTGCCAAGCGCCTTGCCCTTGAAGCCGACCGTCCCCACAAGGCCTGGCTGCCCCAGGATACGACCTACCGAATGGGCCTGGAGATGGCGGACATCCTGGCCCTGCTCAAGCTCGACCAGTCGGCGCTGGAAGCGGCGGTTCTGTATCGCGCCGTACGCGAGGGCTTGATCTCCATCGATGCCGTGGGTCGTCGGTTCGGCAAGGAAGTGGCGGAGCTGATCGATGGCGTATTGCAGATGGCTGCCATCAGCAATGCCCAGGTACCAAGTCAGGGCCTGGTGCAGCACGATCAGCAGGACAACCTGCGCAAGATGCTTGTCACCATGATCGACGATGTGCGCGTGGCGCTGATCAAGATTGCCGAGCGCACCTGTGCCTTGCGCCAGGTCAAGGATGCCCCCCGCGAGAAGCGCCTGCAGGTGGCCCGCGAGGTGTTCGACATCTATGCCCCGCTGGCCCATCGGCTGGGCATCGGCCAGGTGAAGTGGGAGCTGGAGGATCTCTCCTTCCGCTATCTGCACGAGGACGACTACAAGGCGATCGCCCGGCAGCTTGCCGAGAAGCGCCTGGATCGAGACCGCTACATCCACGACGTGGTGGAGGTGCTCAAGGGTATGCTGGAAGCCCAGGGCATCAACCAGTACGAGGTCAGCGGGCGGGCAAAGCATATCTACTCGATCTGGCGCAAGATGAAGCGCAAGCGGATCGATTTCTCCCAGGTCAACGACGTGCGGGCGGTACGGCTGCTGGTGCCTGAGGTGGCCGACTGCTACACCGCGCTGGGGCTGGTTCACTCGCGCTGGCATCATGTACCCAACGAGTTCGACGACTACATCGCCAACCCCAAGAAGAACGGCTATCAGTCGCTTCACACCGCCGTGCTGGGGCCGGAGAACAAGGTACTTGAAATCCAGATTCGCACCTTCGCCATGCACGACGAGGCCGAGCTCGGTGTCTGTGCCCACTGGCGCTACAAGGGGCACGACACCGGCGGAAAAAGCTCGAGTTACGAGGAGAAGATCGCCTGGCTGCGCCAGGTCCTCGAGTGGCAGGACGAAGTGGGCGACTTCGGCGACCTGCGCGAAGGACTCTCCAGCGACGTGGCGCCGGACCGCATCTATGTGTTCACACCCGATGGCCACGTCATCGACCTGCCGCGCATCGCCACGCCCATCGATTTCGGTTACCGCGTGCATACCGAGGTAGGCCACCGCTGTCGCGGGGCCAAGGTCGACGGTCGCATCGTGCCGCTGACCTACAAACTGAAAACCGGCCAGCAGGTCGAGATCCTCACTGCCAGCAAGGGCGGGCCCAGTCGCGACTGGCTCAACCCCAGCCTCGGCTACGTGCGCACCTCGCGGGCGCGGGCCAAGATCCAGTCCTGGTTCAAGCATCAGGCCCGCGAACAGAACGTGGAGGAGGGCAAGGCGCTGTTCGATCGTGAAATGCGGCGCCTGGACGTGGAGGACATGGACCTCGACACCCTGGCCCATAAGGTCAACTATCAGACCCCCGAGGACATGTACGCAGCGCTCGGGGCGGGCGATCTGCGTATCGGTCAGGTGCTGCACCAGGCTCAGCAGCTGTTCGGCGAAACCGACGATCAGGAGCAGCTCGACCGCCTGCTGGCAAAGCCCAAGCGTGACCAGGCCAAGGGCGGTGCCAGCGACATCACCGTGCTGGGCGTGGGCAATCTCAAGACCAACATGGCCAACTGCTGCCATCCGGTACCCGGCGAGCCGATCGTCGGCTTCATCACCCAGGGACGCGGCGTTACCGTACACCGCCAGGATTGCCCCAACATCCTGCAGCTGCGCATCGACGAACCACAGCGGGTGATCGCGGTGGAGTGGGGGCAGCG